>NZ_BAABFO010000007.1:0-231197 GCF_039541095.1 Pigmentiphaga soli | reverse complement strand
TCCGCCGGTCCGCCCGCATCGCCCCCTGGGGGGCGCGCGAAGCGCGTAGGGGGGGACTTTCTACAGGGGCGCGCGAAGCGCGTCGGAGGGAATCTTCCACCGGCACCGCGATGGTCGAATTCTGCATTGTCGCGTTGCCGCTGCTATTCGTCGGGTTCGCCGCGATCGAATCCGCCCGCTGGATGCTGGTACGCCAGGCGGTGGGCTATGCCTTGCTGGAAGCCGGCCGCGCCGGCAGCGTGGCCGGCGCCTCGCCGGTTGCCGTGCGCGCGGCTTTCGAGCGGGCGCTGGCGCCGCTGCATGTGCGCGCCGGCGCGCCGCTGCGGGCCGATGGCGCGGCCGCCGCGGTGCGCGAGGCCGCTCGGCGTTTCCGGCTGCGCTACGGCCTGCCGCTGGCGCGGCTGGAGATCCTGTCACCAGACGCCCGCAGCTTCGACGATTTCGCCGACCCCTGGCTGGCGGCCGAACTGGGCGCCGGCCGCCGCGTCATCAACCAGGCCTACCAGGCCGAACAGAACGCGCAACGCGGCGGCCCCGGCCCGCGTTCGGGCGGCACCATCCACGACGCCAATACGCTGCTGCTGCGCGCCACCTATCTGCAGGCGCCTGTGCTGCCCGGCCTGCGTGCGCTGGTCCGGCAGTTGCCCGCGCCGGCGGGCGACGCCTACCTGGCCGCGGCCCGCAGCGGCCCAGGGCTGCTGGCGATCGTACGGACCATTGCCGTAGCCATGCAATCCCACCCGCAGGAATATCCCGGCCAGAACGCGCCCATCATGCTGGGCGCGCCAGAGTGAACGACAACGCTCACCGGCGCGGCGACGCGGCCGCCGGGGGAGAGGGCTGCGCGCCTGCGGGGCCGCCGGCTCGCGCCTGCGCCGCTGCACCCTGCCCCCCGGCCGGCACCGCAGGAGCCGGCAGCATGGCCGGCGCCGATCCCGCATCGACAATCTGCACGAAGGCCTCGCCCTGCCGGATCATGCCCAGCTCGAAGCGGGCCCGTTCCTCGATGGCGTCGGTGCCGCTTTTCAGATCCTGCACTTCCGCGCCGAGCGCCTTGTTACGCGTGCGCAGCTGGTCGTTGGTCTCATTCTGCTGCGCCAGCTGGCGTTCCAGTTCCCAGGTGCGAAACCAGCCGCCTTTCCCCAGCCAAAGCGGGTATTGCATCAGTGCCAGCAACAATCCGATCAGCAAGGTCAACAAGCGCATCGAAGCCATCCAAAAGAACCACGCCCCCTACCCAGGGCGCCGCGGATCCGGCTCCGCCGGTCCGCCACGCGCCGCCCCCCGGGAGGAGCGGCCGCAAGCCGCAAGGGGAAGCTTTACTTCAGATTGTAGAAAGCGTCGCGGCCGGGGTAGTGGGCGATGTCGCCCAGGTCTTCCTCGATCCGCAGCAACTGGTTGTATTTGGCGATGCGGTCGGAGCGCGACATCGAGCCGGTCTTGATCTGCAGCGCGTTGGTGGCCACCGCGATGTCGGCGATGGTGGTGTCTTCGGTCTCGCCCGAGCGGTGCGACACCACGGCGGTGTAGCCGGCGCGCTTGGCCATCTCGATGGCGGCGAAGGTTTCCGTCAGCGTGCCGATCTGGTTGATCTTGATCAGGATCGAGTTGGCGATGCGCTGCTCGATGCCCTGCTTCAGGATGCGGGTATTGGTCACGAACAGGTCGTCGCCCACCAGTTGCACCCGGCCGCCCAGCTGTTCCGTCAGGTACTTCCAGCCCGTCCAGTCGTTCTCGGCCATGCCGTCTTCGATCGAGATGATCGGGTACTTGTCGCACCAGGTGGCCAGCAGATGGGTGAATTCCTGCGAGCTGAGCGACACGCCGCCCTCGCCCGCCAGATGGTACTTGCCCTCGCGGAAGAATTCCGAGCTGGCGCAGTCCAGGCCCAGCGCCACTTGCGAGCCGGGCTCGTAGCCGGCCTTCTCGATCGCCTGCAGCACCAGCTGGATCGCGGCCTCGTGGTTTTCCACGTTGGGCGCGAAGCCGCCTTCGTCGCCCACCGCGGTCGACATGCCCTTGTCGTTGATCAGCTTCTTGAGCGCATGGAACACTTCGGCGCCCATCCGCACCGCTTCGCGGAAGGTGGAGGCGCCCACCGGCAGGATCATGAACTCCTGCAGGTCGAGGTTGTTGTTGGCGTGCGCGCCGCCGTTGATGACGTTCATCATCGGCACCGGCATGCTCATCGCGCCGCTGCCGCCGAAGTAGCGGTACAGCGGCAGGCTGGACTCCTCGGCCGCGGCCTTGGCCACCGCCATGCTGACGCCCAGCAGCGCGTTGGCGCCCAGGCGCTCCTTGTTGTCAGTGCCGTCGAGCTCGATCAGGGTGCGGTCCAGGAAGGCCTGCTCCTGCGCGTCGAGGCCCATCAGCGCCTCGGCGATCTCGGTGTTGACGTTCTCGACCGCCTGCAGCACGCCCTTGCCGAGGTAGCGCGACTTGTCGCCGTCGCGCAGCTCGATGGCCTCGCGCGAGCCGGTGGACGCGCCCGACGGCACGGCGGCGCGGCCCATCGCGCCCGATTCCAGCAGCACGTCGCACTCGACCGTGGGGTTGCCACGCGAGTCGATCACTTCGCGGCCGATGATGTCTACGATTGCACTCATTGTTGGCGGTGTCTCTAAGGTTTATCGAAAATCGGTTTCGAGGAAGCCGTGGCGCTTGACCACGCGGTCGAGTTCGGCCAGCGACGCCAGCAGCTCGCCCATGCGCGCCAGCGGTACGGCGTTGGGGCCGTCGGACTTGGCGCGGGCCGGATCGGGATGGGTTTCCATGAACAGGCCCGCCACGCCGACCGCCACCGCCGCCCGCGCCAGCACCGGCACGAATTCGCGCTGCCCGCCCGAGGTGGTGCCCTGCCCGCCGGGCAGCTGCACCGAATGCGTGGCGTCGAACACCACCGGACAGCCGGTTTCGCGCATGATAGCCAGCGAGCGCATGTCGGAGACGAGATTGTTGTAGCCGAAGGAAACGCCGCGCTCGCAGACCAGGATGTTGCTGCCGTCGCCGCCGGCCTCGACCGCCGCCTCGCGCGCCTTGTCGACCACGTTGACCATGTCGTGCGGCGCCAGGAACTGGCCCTTCTTGATGTTGACCGGCTTGAGGGAAGCGGCGCAGGCGCGGATGAAATCGGTCTGGCGGCACAGGAAGGCCGGCGTCTGCAGCATGTCGACCACGGCGGCCACGGGGTCGACCTGGTCGGTTTCGTGGACGTCGGTCAGCACCGGCACGCCGATCTGCGCGCGCACCTCGGCCAGAACCTTGAGGCCGAAATCCATGCCCAGGCCGCGGAACGACTTGCTGGAACTGCGGTTGGCCTTGTCGAACGAACTCTTGTAGACGAAGGGGATGCCCAGCTTCGCGGTCAGTTCCTTCAGCTGGCCGGCGGTGTCGAGCGCCATCTGCTCGGATTCGATCACGCAGGGGCCGGCGATCAGGAAGAACGGCTTCTGCAGGCCGACCTCGAAGCCGCACAGCTTGTGGACGCGCTCGGTGTCTGCGCTCATGCGAGCTCCTTGGCCGACGCGTGCTCGGCCTTGTACTGCTTCGCCGCGCGGATGTAGGCCGAGAACAGCGGATGGCCGTTGCGCGGCGTGGAAGTGAATTCCGGATGGAACTGCACGCCCACGAACCACGGATGGTTGGGCAGTTCCATCATTTCCGGCAGGTTTTCGGTTGGGGTGCGCGCGCTGATCACCATGCCGGCCTCTTCCAGCTTCGGCACGTAGACGTTGTTGACTTCGTAGCGGTGGCGGTGGCGTTCGTTGACCTCGTCGCCGTAGATTTTCTGCGCCAGCGTGCCCGGCTTGATCGGGCAGCGCTGCGAGCCCTTGCGCATCGTGCCGCCCAGGTCGGAGGTGGCGGTGCGGCGCTCGATGCGCCCTTCGCGGTCCATCCACTCGGTGATCAGCGCCACCACCGGATGCGGCGTGTCGGGGTCGAACTCGGTGCTGTTGGCGTTTTCCAGCCCGGCCACGTCGCGCGCGAACTCGATCACGGCCAGCTGCATGCCCAGGCAGATGCCCAGGTAGGGCACGCCGTTCTCGCGCGCGTAGCGGATCGCCTGGATCTTGCCTTCGGTGCCGCGCTTGCCGAAGCCGCCGGGCACCAGGATGGCGTCGTACTTGGCCAGCTGCGCCGTGCCCTCGGCCTCGATCTGTTCGGAATCGAGGTATTCGACCACCACCTTGCAGCGGGTGTGGATGCCGGCGTGCACCAGCGCTTCCGTGAGCGATTTGTACGATTCGGTCAGGTCGACGTATTTGCCGACCATCGCGATCAGCACCTCGCCCTGCGGGTTCTCGCGCGCCTCGATCAGGCTGTCCCACATCGACAGGTTGGCCGGCTGGGCCTGCAGGCCGAGTGTCTGGCAGACCAGGTCGTCCAGCCCTTGCTTGTGCAGCATGGCGGGGATCTTGTAGATAGAATCGGCGTCCCACACCGAGATCACGGCGTCGAGCGGCACGTTCGAGAACATCGAGATCTTGGCGCGCTCGTCGTCGGGGATGGGGCGGTCGGCGCGGCACAGCAGTGCATCGGGGTAGATGCCGATCTCGCGCAGCTTCTGCACCGAGTGCTGGGTGGGCTTGGTTTTCAGTTCGCCGGCCGAGGCGATGAACGGCACCAGCGTCAGGTGGATGAAGGCGGCGTTGCCGCGGCCCATGCGCAGGCTCATCTGCCGCGCCGCTTCCAGGAAGGGCAGCGACTCGATGTCGCCCACCGTGCCGCCGATCTCGACGATGGCCACGTCGGTCTGGCCGTCCCACGCGGCCGCCGCGCCGCGCGCGATGAAATCCTGGATCTCGTTGGTGATGTGCGGAATGACCTGCACCGTCTTGCCGAGGTAGTCGCCGCGGCGCTCCTTGCGCAGCACCGATTCGTAGATCTGGCCGGTGGTGAAGTTGTTCACCTTGCGCATCCGGGCCGAGATGAAGCGCTCGTAGTGGCCCAGGTCGAGGTCGGTCTCGGCGCCGTCTTCCGTCACGAACACCTCGCCGTGCTGGAACGGGCTCATGGTGCCGGGGTCGACGTTGATGTAGGGATCGAGCTTGAGGAGGGTGACTTTGAGGCCGCGCGATTCGAGGATCGCGGCGAGGGATGCCGCGGCAATGCCTTTCCCGAGGGAAGACACCACGCCGCCGGTGACGAATACGTACTTGGTCATTGCCAATTGCGCATGGATTTGGGCCAGCGCTTGCGGGAAATTGAAATTATAGCGGTTGTTGCCTCTGCCGCGATCGGAGCCCCGGTAACGTTTCGCGACAGTATGCGCGATCCGACACACTGGGCGGCCCGTCCGCCGCCTGCGGGAGCGGCCCTAGTACAGCGCCAGTCCGTCGAGCGTCAGGACCTGCGGCGGCGTGGGTTTTTCCTGCACCGATTCAGGGCGGAAGGCGCCGTCTTCCATCTTGCCCACGGCATCGCGCGAAACGCCCCGCAAGTAGTCGATGAACGAATGTTCGGCGCGCCCGCTGCGCAGGAAGGTGGTGGCCTGGCTGACGGTGGCCAGCCGCCACCGCCGCAGGCCGGCATCGTAGGCCAGCGTGAGCCGGGCATCGGTGCGCGTGCCCTGCTCGGCCGACGCGCTGCGGTCTTCCACCACCACCGCGCGGCCGTCGATGCGGACGTCGTAATTGTCGTAGCCGCTAAGGTCGATGCCGCAGTCGCGGCACGGCACCACGAAGCCCCAGCCCGAGGCCTCGAAGCCGTCGGGACGGCGCCAGCCGATCAGCAGCGCGCGCCGGCCATCGGCATTTTCATACACCTGCGCCACGCCCGGCACGCCGCCGCCCAGGTCGCCCTGCGCCTCGCGCAGCAGCACGAATCCGTCTGGCACGAAGGCCTGGGCGCTGGACGCGACGCCCGGGATGGCCAGCGCCGGCGCCACCGGCGGCCCGGCCGCCTCGGCCGCGGCCGGCAGCGGCGACGCAGCCAGCCACCCCGCCAGCATGGCGGCCGCGGCGGCCCGACGCCACATGGCGCCGCCGGCCGTATCGGTCATCCCGCCGAGGCGGCGCCGCCCCAACTCCCGGGCCAGGCCCGGGACGACCTCAAGCCGCAACACCCACCGCCGAGGTGTCGAGCGGGCACGCCGTCTTGTCGACGATTTCCTGCACCGTCACGCCGGGCGCGACCTCGATCAGTT
The DNA here is from genome assembly GCF_039541095.1 of Pigmentiphaga soli. NCBI lineage: Bacteria > Pseudomonadati > Pseudomonadota > Betaproteobacteria > Burkholderiales > Alcaligenaceae > Pigmentiphaga > Pigmentiphaga soli. Next base: position 225,052 of record NZ_BAABFO010000007.1, on the reverse strand, counting down.
TCAGGCCCTGCGGCGTGACGTCGATCACGCCCAGGTCGGTGATGATGCGGTCGACCACGCCCACGCCGGTCAGCGGCAGCGTGCAGGCGGGCAGGATCTTGGGCTCGGTGCTGCCGTCTTTCTTGCGGGCCACGTGCTCCATCAGCACGACCACCTTGCCAACGCCGGCCACCAGGTCCATCGCGCCGCCCATGCCCTTGATCATCTTGCCGGGGATCATCCAGTTGGCGAGGTCGCCGTTGACGGCCACCTGCATCGCGCCGAGGATGGCCAGGTCGATCTTGCCGCCGCGGATCATCGCGAACGAGTCGGCCGAGGAAAAGATCGACGAGCCCGGCAGCGTGGTGACGGTCTGCTTGCCGGCGTTGATCAGGTCGGGGTCGACCTCGTCGTCGGTCGGGAAGGGGCCGATGCCCAGGAGCCCGTTCTCGGATTGCAGCCAGACCTCGCGCCCGGGCGGCACGTGGTTGGCCACCAGCGTGGGCAGGCCGATGCCCAGGTTGACGTAGAAGCCGTCCTCCAGCTCCAGGGCGGCGCGCGCCGCCATTTGCTCGCGGGTCCATGCCATGGCGAATTCTCCTGGGCGGTCAAGCGGGGCGCGTGGTGCGCTGCTCGATGCGTTTTTCGGGCGTCGCGTTGACGACGATGCGGTGCACGTAGATGCCGGGCAGGTGGACCTGGTCGGGGTTCAGTTCGCCCGTCTCGACCAGGTTTTCCACCTCGGCCACCGCGACCTTGCCGGCCATCGCCGCATTGGGATTGAAATTGCGGGCCGTCTTGTTGAAGATGAGGTTGCCCGCGCGGTCGGCCACCTGCGCCTTGACCAGCGCCACGTCGGCCACGATGCTGCGCTCCATCACGTATTTCTTGCCGTCGAACTCGCGGATCTCCTTGCCTTCGGCGATCAGCGTGCCCACGCCGGTGGGCGTGTAGAAGGCCGGGATGCCGGCGCCGCCGGCGCGCAGCTTTTCGGCCAGCGTGCCCTGCGGGGTGAATTCGACTTCCAGCTCGCCGGCCAGGTACTGGCGTTCGAACTCCTTGTTTTCGCCCACGTACGACGAGATCATCTTGCGGATCTGGCGCGTGGCCAGCAGCAGGCCCAGGCCGGCATCGTCGATGCCGGCGTTGTTGCTGACGCAGGTGAGATTCTTCACGCCGCTGTCGCGCAGCGCGAGGATCAGGGCCTCGGGAATCCCGCACAGGCCGAAGCCCCCCACGGCGATGGTCTGCCCATCGCGGACGATGTCTGCGAGCGCCTCGCGGGCGCTGGCGTAGACCTTGTTCATCTCAGAATCCTAAGCCCCCCCTACGCGCTTACGCGCGCCCCCAGGGGCGGCACTGGCGGACCGGCGAAGCCGGATCCGCTGTGCCCCTGATAGGCTGACGCGGGGTCGCGCGAAGTTCGACGGAGCAAGTGAAATACAATCCCGAATCATATTCCAACTCTATTAACCACCCAAGCAGCGCACGGGCCGCGCGCACCGCGGCACCCTCTCGCGCAAACCCAGGAGGATTTCCCAGATGCAAGGCATCGAACGCGAGTCGATGGAATACGACGTGGTCATCGTCGGGGCGGGGCCGGCGGGCCTGGCCACCGCCATCCGCCTGAAACAGCTCGCGGCCGAGCAAGGCCGGGAAATCGGCGTCTGCGTACTCGAAAAGGGCGCCGAGGTGGGCGCGCACATCCTGTCGGGCGCCGTGATGGACCCGCGCGCCCTGACCGAGCTGATCCCCGACTGGAAAGAACGCGGCGCCCCGCTCGACACCCCCGTCACCGAAGACCGCTTCCTGTTCCTGTCGTCCACCGGCGCCACCGCCACCCCGGCCTGGGCCCTGCCGCCCAGCTTCCACAACGAAGGCAACTACGTGGTCAGCCTGGGCAAGGTCACCCGCTGGCTGGGCGCGCAGGCCGAGGAACTGGGCGTGGAAATCTTCCCCGGCTTCGCCGCCGCCGAGATCCTGTACGACGAGGCCGGCGCCGTGAAAGGCGTGGCCACCGGCGACATGGGCGTGGGCCGCGACGGCCAGCCCACCGAACAGTTCCAGTCCGGCATGGAACTGCACGCGCGCTACACCATCTTCGCCGAAGGCTCGCGCGGCCACCTGGGCCGCCAGCTGATGGAGCGCTTCCGCCTGGCCGAGGGCCGCGACCCGCAAAGCTACGCGATCGGCGTCAAGGAACTGTGGGAGATCGATCCCGCCCGCCACAAGCCCGGCCTAGTCATGCACACCGCCGGCTGGCCGCTCGACGCCGATACCTACGGCGGCTCCTTCCTGTACCACCTGGAAGACAACAAGGTCGCGGTCGGGCTGGTGGTCGGGCTCGACTACGCCAACCCCTGGCTGTCGCCGTTCGAGGAATTCCAGCGCTTCAAGACCCATCCCTCCATCCGTACCTTTTTCGAGGGCGGCAAGCGCCTGGCCTACGGCGCCCGCTCGCTCACCGCCGGCGGCCTGCTGTCGCTGCCCAAGCTGGTGTTCCCGGGCGGCGCGCTGGTCGGCTGCGAGGCAGGTTTCCTGAACGCCTCGCGCATCAAGGGCAGCCACGCCGCGATCAAATCCGGCATGCTGGCGGCCGAAGCCGCCTTCCAGGCGGTGGCGCAAGACCGCTCGCACGACGAACTGGCCGCCTACCCGGCCGCGTTCGAATCGTCGTGGCTGCGCGAAGAGCTCGGCAAGTCGCGCAATTTCAAGCAGTGGTTCAAGAAGGGCCGCACGATGGCCTCGATCATGACCTTCGTCGAGCAGACGCTGTTCCGCGGCAAGATGCCGTGGACCCTGCACCGCGCCAAGGCCGACCACCTCTACCTGCGGCCGGCCGACGAATGCCCGCGCATCGAATACCCCCGCCCCGACGGCAAGCTCACCTTCGACCGCCTGGGCTCGGTGTTCATCTCCAACACCAACCACGACGAAAACGAACCGGTGCACCTGACGCTGAAGGATCCTTCGGTGCCGGTGGACATCAACCTGGCGCGCTACGCCGGCCCTGAAAGCCGCTACTGCCCGGCCGGGGTGTACGAATTCGTCAAGACGGAAGACGGCGGCGACCGGCTGCAGATCAACGCGCAGAACTGCGTGCACTGCAAGACCTGTGACATCAAGGATCCGACGCAGAACATCGTGTGGGTGGTGCCGCAAGGCGGCGAAGGCCCGGTTTACGCGGAGATGTAGACCCCCCCCTACGCGCTTCGCGCGCCCCCCAGGGGGCGGCACTGGCGGACCGGCGGAGCCGGATCCGCTGTGCCCTGGGTCGACAGCGCGGGGCATGCGGAGCCGGATCCGCTGTGCCCTGGGTCGACAGCGCGGGGGCATGCGGAGCCGGATCCGCGGTGCCCTGGATAGGTGACCCTTTTACCGTGACGTAAAAGAGTATTGACTGCGGCGCCGGTACTGCGGGACACCCGGCGGAGGCGGCAGCGTCTATCATCGACGGACGGCGCAGCGGCTTGCCTGCGCCCCTATCGTCCAGCCGCCGCGCCGCGCGCCGGCGGCACCAGGAGAAGACGCATGACTGACCGCATCGACCGCCACGGCCTGCAGGTGGCGCCCGCGCTGTACCGTTTCATCGAAGACGAGGCCTTGCCCGGCTCGGGCGTGGACGCCGGCAAATTCTGGGAAGGTTTCGCCGCGCTGGTGCACGACCTGGCGCCGAAAAACCGCGCCCTGCTGGCCGAGCGCGACCGCCTGCAGGCCGAGATCGACGCCTGGCACCGGGCCCATCCCGGCCCGATCGCCGACCAGGCGGCCTACCGCGCCTTCTTGGAAGGCATCGGTTACCTGCTGCCGGCGCCGGCCGGCGTACAGGCCGCCACCCGCAATGTAGATACCGAGATCGCGGAACAGGCCGGCCCGCAGCTGGTGGTGCCGGTTTCCAACCTGCGCTACGCGCTGAACGCCGCCAACGCCCGCTGGGGCAGCCTGTACGACGCCCTGTACGGCACCGATGCCATCCCCGACGCCGGCGGCGCCGAGCGCCGCGCCGACTACAACCCGGTCCGCGGCCGGGCCGTGATCGCCCGCGCCCGCGCCTTCCTCGACCAGGCAGCGCCGCTGGCCGAGGGCTCGCACGCCGAGGCCACCGGCTACCTGGTGGAAAACGGCCGGCTGGTGGTGCTGGCCGGCACGCGGCGCCGCGCGCTGGCGCGGCCGGAACAGTTCGTCGGCCACCAGGGCCAGGCCCAGGCGCCCACGGCCGTGCTGCTGAAGAACCACGGCCTGCATTTCGAGATCCAGGTCGACCGCAGCCACCCGATCGGCGCGACCGACGCCGCCGGCGTGAAAGACGTGCTGATGGAAGCGGCGATCACCACCATCATGGATTGCGAAGATTCCGTGGCCGCGGTCGACACCGAAGACAAGGTGCTGGTCTATCGCAACTGGCTGGGCCTGATCAAGGGCGACCTGAGCGAACAGGTCACCAAGAATGGCAAGACCTTCGCCCGTCGCATGAACCCCGACCGCCAGTACACCGGCGCCGACGGGTCCACGGTCACCCTGCCCGGCCGCTCGCTGATGTTCGTGCGCAACGTCGGCCATCTGATGACCAACCCGGCCGTGCTCGACCGCGATGGCAACGAGATCCCCGAAGGCATCCTCGACGCGGTGGTGACCTGCCTGGGCGCCATCCCCGACCTGGCGAGCCGCCGCAACTCGCGCCAGGGCTCGTTCTACATCGTCAAGCCGAAGATGCACGGCCCGGCCGAAGTGGCTTTCGCCAACGAACTGTTCGACCGCGTCGAAGACCTGCTGGGCCTGCCGCGCCACACGGTCAAGATGGGCATCATGGACGAGGAACGCCGCACCAGCGTCAACCTGGCGGCCTGCATCGCCGCGGCGCGCGAGCGCGTGGCCTTCATCAACACCGGCTTCCTGGACCGCACCGGCGACGAGATGCACACCTCGATGGAAGCAGGCCCGATGCTGCGCAAGGGCGACATGAAGAACTCCGCCTGGATCGCCGCCTATGAGCGCAGCAACGTGCTGGTGGGGCTGGCCTGCGGCCTGCGCGGCCGCGCCCAGATCGGCAAGGGCATGTGGGCCATGCCCGACCTGATGGCGGCCATGCTGGAGCAGAAGATCGGGCATCCCAAGGCCGGCGCCAACACCGCCTGGGTGCCCTCGCCCACCGCCGCCACGCTGCACGCGCTGCACTATCACCAGGTGGACGTGGCCGCGGTCCAGCAGGAGCTCGAACGCACCTCGTACGAGGCGGTGCGCGACGAACTGCTGGCCGGGCTGCTGACCGTGCCGGTGGGCGACCCGGCCGGCTGGACGCCCGATGCCATCCGCCAGGAGCTGGAGAACAACGCCCAGGGCATCCTCGGCTACGTGGTGCGCTGGATCGACCAGGGCGTGGGCTGCTCCAAAGTGCCCGACATCCACAACGTGGGCCTGATGGAAGACCGCGCCACGTTGCGCATCTCCAGCCAGCACATCGCCAACTGGCTGCGCCACGGCATCGCCACGCGCGAACAGGTGGAAGAGGTGCTGCGGCGCATGGCCAAGGTGGTGGACGCGCAGAACGCGGGCGATCCGCACTACCTGCCGATGGCCGGCAACTACGAAGGTTCGTTCGCCTTCCGCGCCGCCAGCGCGCTGATCTTCGAAGGGCTGGCGCAGCCCAATGGCTATACCGAGCCGCTGCTGCACAAGTTCCGGCTGCAGTTCAAGGCTGCCCTGCGCTGACTCCCCACACCCCCGCTGCGGCGGGTGGGAAGACGCCCGGCTTCGGTTTCCGATGCCGGGCTTTGTTATTTCATATCCATTAATTCCCCTTGATATTAGGCATCTGATATAACAATCATTGACGTATTTCTGTACCAAGCCTATATTTTTATAACAACTCACTGGCCAACCATGCACGATACGTCCCTTGCCGTCGACGACGCCACCCACGCATTCGAAGCGCTGCTGCCTGAGCGCGCCGGCAATCTCGAAGACGCCGCCTACGAAGGCATCCGCAAGGCACTGATGGAAGGCCGCCTGCGCCCCGGCCAGTCGTTCACACTGCGCGGGCTGGCGCAGGCCTTCGGCACCAGCCCGATGCCGGTGCGCGACGCGCTCAAGCGGCTGGTGGCCGAACGCGCGCTGCAGCTGCTGCCGAACCGCTCGGTCATGCTGCCGCGCATGTCGCGCGCGCGTTTCCAGGAAATCCTGCAGGTCCGGCTCAGCCTGGAGACGATGATCACCGAACGGGCGGCGCAGCGGATCGCGCCGGAAACCATCGAAGCCATGGGCCGCGACCACGAAGACATGTGCCTGGCGGCCGACGCCGGCGACAAGGCCGGCTACCTGGCGGCCAACCGCCGCTTCCACTTCCGGCTCTACGAAGCCGCCGGCAGCGTGGTCATGCTGCCCTTCATCGAAAGCCTGTGGCTGCAGGTCGGCCCCTACCTGAACCAGATCTTCAAGCCCGGCGCCGGGCGCATCGACACCGCCGACCACCACCACATGGAAGTGCTGCGCGCCCTGCGGCGCGGCGACGGCGCCGGCGCCGCGCGCGCCATCTGGAACGATCTGTCCAGCGCGGCCGACGGCATCCTGATCGACAACGACTTCTCCGGAGACTCCGAATGAACGACCCCAAGCCCACCGGGCGCGTGGCACTGATAACGGGCGCCTCGCGCGGCATCGGCGCCGCCGCGGCGCTGGCGCTGGCACGGCGCGGCATCGCGCCGGTGCTCGCGGTACGCAGGCCCGAGGCCGCGCAGGAAGCGGCCGGCGCGGTGCGGGCGCTGGGCCTGCCCTGCCTCGTAGCCGCCTGCGACGTGGCCGACTACGCCGCCGTGCAGCGCTGCGTGAGCGAAGTGCTCCAGGCCTGGGGCCGGCTCGACGCCGTCATCAACAATGCCGGCCAGATCGAACCCCAGGGCCGGCTGGCGCAGACGGACCCGGCCGCCTGGGCGCAGGCCATCGCCAGCAATCTGGTGGGCCCCTACCACGTGCTGCGCGCCGCGCTGCCCGAACTGCTGCGGCGACGCGGCGCCGTCGTCAACGTGTCCACCGGCGCCGCGCATACGCCGCGCGATGGCTGGTCGGCCTACTGCAGCTCGAAGGCCGGACTCTACATGCTGAGCCGCTCCGTGCTGGCCGAATACGGCGGCGAAGGCCTGTCGGTATACAGTCTGCAGCCCGGCGTGGTCGATACCGACATGCAGGCCCGCATCCGCAGCGCCGGCGCCAACGAGATCAGCCGCATCCCGCGCGAGAAACTGGCGTCGCCGGCGCGGTCTGCCGCCGTCATCGCCTGGCTGGCCGACACCCTGCCGCAAGACCTGATGGGCAGCGACCTGTCGGTGGCTGACGCCGATCTGCTGCGCCGCGCCGGCGCGCCGGAGTAACGCCATGGCCGGATCCCGCGAAGTCATCATCACCTGCGCCGTCACCGGTTCGATCCACACGCCGTCGATGTCGCCCCACCTGCCGGTCACGCCCGAAGAGATCGCCGCCGCGTCGATCGAGGCCGCCGCGGCCGGCGCGGCCATCGTGCACCTGCATGCGCGCGACCCGGCCGACGGCCGCCCGACGCAGGACCCGGAACTGTTCCGGCGCTTCCTGCCGCCGATCCGTCAGGCCTGCGACGTGGTGGTCAACCTCACCACCGGCGGCGCGCCCACGATGAGCGTGGAAGAGCGGCTGCAGCCGGCGCTGCAGCTCAAGCCCGAAGTGGCGTCGCTGAACATGGGGTCGATGAATTTCGGCCTGTACGAGATGCTGGACCGCTACAAGGAATTCAAGTACGACTGGGAACGGCCCTACCTGGCCGGCAGCGACGAACGCATCTTCAAGAACACGTTCAAGGACATCGCCTACATCCTGGAATCGTGCAGCGACAACGGCACGCGCTTCGAGATCGAGTGCTACGACATCGGCCACCTGTATACTGCGGCCCATTTCCTCGACCGCGGCCTGATCAAGCCGCCGCTGCTGATCCAGTCCGTATTCGGCCTGCGCGGCGGCATCGGCCCGCACCCCGAAGACGTGCTGCACATGAAGCGCACCGCCGACCGGCTGTTCGGCGACGCGCTGGTTTGGTCGGTGCTCGGCGCCGGCCGCCAGCAGATGTTCGTGGCCGTGCAATCGGCCGTGATGGGCGGCCACGTCCGCGTCGGCCTGGAAGACAGCCTGTGGCTCGGCCCCGGCCGGCTGGCGCAAAGCAACGCCGAACAGGTGTCGAAAATCCGCCGCATCCTCGAAGAACTCGGCCTGGAAATCGCCACGCCGGCCCGCGCCCGCGCCCTGCTCCAGCTGAAAGGCGGCGCCAACGTGGCGTTCTGACAGCCATACCGTTCCATCCAAGGTGCCTCCCATGAGCGACATCGACGTAGCGAACCGCATACGGATCGACAAGATCACCACCCACATCGGCGCCGAGATATCCGGCGTGGACCTGTCCCGCCCGCTGGACGATGACACCTTCCAGGCCATCCACGACGCGCTGATGGAAAACCTGGTCATTTTCTTCCGCGACCAGGACATGAATCCAGAGCAGCAACGCGCCTTCGGCAGCCGGTTCGGCCGCCTGCACATCCATCCCGGCGCGCCGATCCTGCACGAAGACGCCGAAGGCCGGCCGCAGCTGGGCCAGTTGAAGCACATTCCGTACGCCTACGGCATCGAAGGCCACCCCGGCGTGCTGGCCATCTACGCCGACGAAAATTCCAGGCGCATCGCCGGCGAGGAATGGCATTCCGACGTATCGTGCGACGCCGAGCCGCCCATGGGCAGTATCCTGCGTCTGACCCAGGTGCCGCCCAGCGGCGGCGACACGCTGTTCTCCAGCATGTACGCCGCCTACGACGCACTGTCGGAACCGATGAAAGACTTCCTGCGCGGGCTGACGGCGCTGCACGACGGCGCCGCCTTCGGCCGGAACTTCGAGAACCAGGCCGGCAAGACCTATCCCTGCAACGAACACCCGGTGGTCCGCACCCATCCCGTCACCGGCCGGCAGGCCCTGTTCGTGAACCGTACCTTCACCACCCGCATCGTCCAGCTCGACCGCCATGAAAGCGATGCCCTGCTGGAGATGCTGTTCCGCCATTGCGAAAAACCCGTCTTCCAGTGCCGCTTCCGCTGGCGCAGGAACTCGGTGGCGTTCTGGGACAACCGCTGCGCCATGCACAACGCCATGTGGGACTACTATCCGAACCGCCGCCACGGCTACCGCGTGACGATACAGGGCGACCGCCCGTTCTTCCGCGAGTAGACGGCTCCAGGGCGCGCCGCTCCGAACGACAACAAAACATACTGGAGACAGACAGCATGACTATCCGCCGCAGCATCCTGCAGTCGATCGCGTTCCTGCTCGCCTGCCCCGCCGCCGCCCTGGCCGCGGACCCGGCCGCGTCTTACCCCGCCCGGCCGGTCACCATCGTCGTCCCGTTCGCGCCCGGCCAATCGGCCGACATCCTCGCCCGCATGCTGGGCGAAGCGCTCGGCAAGAAATGGGGCAAGCCGGTGGTGGTCGAGAACAACGGCGGTGCCGGCGGGGCCGTCGGCAGCCTGATCGTGGCCCGCGCCCGCCCGGACGGCTACACGCTGCTGATGGGCTCCACCGGGCCGACCTCGATCGCCCCCCAGCTGTCGAAGGCCGCCGCCTACGACCCGCGCAAGGACTTCGCCGCCGTCATCGCGCTGGCCGGCGTGCCGCAGATGATGCTGGTGCCCGCGAATTCGCCGTACAAGAGCATGCAGGACGTCATCGACGACGCCAGGCGCAATCCCGGCAAGCTCAGCTACGGTACCGGCGGCACCGGCTCGCTGGCGCACCTGACCATGGAAATGTTCCAGCACCGCGCCGGCATCCGGTTGCAGCACATTCCGTACAAAGGCGCGGGGCCCGCCTATACCGACCTGCTGGCCGGCCGCCTGCAGCTGATGTTCGACACGACGCCGGCGGCCATCGGATTCGTCCGCGCCGGCCAATTGCGCTTCCTTGCCGCGTCCACCGCCACCCGCACCGACGCCGCGCCCGGCGTGCCGACCGTGGCCGAGGCCGGCCTGCCAGGGTTCGAAGTCCAGGGCTGGCTGGGCGTCGTGGCGCCCGCCGGGCTGGACCCGGCGTTGCAGAGCCGCCTGAACCGGGACTTCGCGCAGGTCATGGAAGAACCTGGCATCCGCAGGAAGCTGGCCGACCTCGGCATGAGCCCTATCGGCGGCAGCGCGCAAGACTTCCAGGCCTTCATCGCCAGCGAATACCGGAAATTCGCCGACGTGATCCGCACCGCCGGCATCAGCGCCGACTGACGCCGGCGATCCGGCTGCCCGCCGGCATGAGCCGCCGCGGCACCGAGCAGATGGGACTGGTCCATCGGCAGCGCCAGGCTGGCCGGGGCGAGAGTGGCGGCACGCACGGTGGCGGTACCGGCCAGATCGCCCTCGCGCCGATCCATCAACGCCTCGCGGTATCGGCCAGCGGCCGCGTGGCCACCAGCAGCGCGGCGTCCACCGTGCGCAGGTCGGCGTCGACCGCGAAGCAGTCCCGCACGAAAGCGCGCGTCAGCACCTCGCGCGGCAGGCCTTCGGCCACGGCGCGGCCGTCCTGCAGCGCGACGATGCGGTCACCGTACTGCGCCGCCAGGTTCATGTCGTGCAGCGAAATCAGCGCGCCGGCGCCGGTGCGCCGCACGAAGCCGCGCACCGCGGCGCACAGCGCGTGCTGGAAGTGCGGATCGAGGCTGGCGCAGGGCTCGTCGAGCAGCAGCAGGTTGCGGGTGGATGCCGACGGCTCGGCCGGCCAGATCTGCGCCAGCGCGCGCGCCAGGTGCACGCGCGCCTGCTCGCCGCCCGACAGCGCCGTCACCGCGCGCCCCGCCAGGTGGTCGACGCCGGTTTCGGCCATCGCGGCCTCGACCACAGCCGACACCGCGCGCCGGCCGTCCAGCCGCGCCATGCAGGCCAGCCGCACCACCTCGGCCGCGGTGAACGGCAGGTTCAGCGCCGCATGCTGCGGCAGCACGGCGCGGCGCCGGGCCAGCTCGGCCGGCGCCCAGCGCGCCAGCGGCCGGCCGTCGAACCAGACGCCGCCGGCGGCCGGCTTCAGGTCGCCCGCCAGGGCCGCCAGCAGGGTCGACTTGCCGGCACCGTTGGGACCGATCAGCATCACCACCTCGCCCGGCTCCACCATGCAATCCACGCCGTGCAGCACGGTGCGCGCCGCAGCGCCTGGCTGGCGGCGCGCGACCGCCAGCCCCGATGCGTGCACGATGGGCTTCATGGCGCCTCCAGCCGGCGCCGCGCGCGCAGCAACAGCGCCAGGAACACCGGGGCGCCCACCAGCGCGGTCAGCACGCCGATCGGCAGCTCGGCCTGGACCGACAGCGTGCGCGCCGCCAGATCGGCCACCACCGTCAGCGCGGCGCCCAGCAGCGCGGCGCCGGGCATCACCACCCGCGCGTCGGGGCCGGCCAGCAGCCGGATGCAGTGCGGCGCCACCAGCCCGACGAAACCGATCACGCCGCAGAACGCCACCGACATCCCGACCGCCAGTGCGCCGGCCACGATGGCAAGCAGTTTGACCGTCTCCACCAGCACGCCCAGGTGGCGTGCTTCGGCCTCGCCCAGCGCCAGCGCGTTGAGCGAACGGCCCAGCGCGGCCATGACGGCCAGCGCCACCGCCCCGCCGGCGGCCACGGCACCGGCCACCTGCCAGGTGGCGCCGTCGAGACTGCCCAGGTTCCAGAAAGTCAGGCTGCGCAGCTGTTCGTCGGTGGCCAGGTAGCTGGCCAGCCCGATTACCGCCTGCGCCGCGGCATTCAGGCCGATGCCGGCCAGCAGCATGACCGCCATCGACACGCCGCCCGGGCCGCGGGCGACGCGGTACACCAGCAGCGTGGCGGCGATGCCGCCCGCGAACGCGGCCGCCGGCAGCAGGCTCAGGCCGAAGGCCTGCACGGTATCGGGCCACCACAGATGCCCGAATACGATCATCAGCGCCACCGCCAGCGCAGCCCCGCTCGACACGCCGATCAACCCCGGGTCGGCCAGCGGATTGCGGAACAAGGCCTGCATCGTCGCCCCCGCCATGCCCAGCAGCGCGCCGACCAGCGCGCCCAGCGCCACGCGCGGCAGCCGCACCGCCCACAGTACCGTGAACTGCTCGGGGCTGAAGCCGCCGTGCGGCCAGCCGGCCCGGTCGAGCAGGATGGCGACGATGGCCGACGGCGGCACCGGATAGGCGCCATTGGCAGCGGCGGTCAGCATCAGCGCCAGCAGCAGCACGGCCAGGACAGGGAACAGGATGCGCGCCGGCAGGCGGCGGACGTGCAGCATGGCTCAGGCGCTCCGCAGCCGGATGGAATATGCGACGCGCCGTGGGACCACGGAGGGAAGGCGTACGGACGGATGAAACGCGACGGCGGACATGACGGCGACAGGAAGTGTCCCCGCATTCTAAGCGGGCCGCGCACCGTTCCGGAACCGCCCGGCCGGCATGGGGCGGCCTGCGGGCGCCATGCGTTGCAATGGCGCCACCGCTTGACGGCGCCACGCAATCCTGTATACAGTTCCTAGAACTGTCGACAGATATGGTTTTCTGCATTCAGATGAGTAAACTCGATCTCCCCACGACGCGCCAGACCCTTGCCGATCATCTCAATCGCCGCCTGCGCGACGCGCTGCTCAATGGCAGCTTCAAATCAGGCCAGCGCCTGAGCGAACCGGAACTGGCATCGATGTTCAAGGTTAGCCGCAGCCCCATCCGCGAGGCCATCGCCCGCCTCGAACACGAAGGTTTCCTGGAACGGCTGCCTAATGGCCGGATTTCCGTCCGCCCGCTGCACATCCCCGACCTGCAGCAGCTCTACGTGCTGCGCGCCACGGTGGAAGGCCTCGCGGCCAGGCTAGCGGCGCCGCAACTGCGAACCGTCGACCTGGAAGCCATGGGGGCCAGCATGGAAGAAATGGAACGCTGCGTACGGGACGGCGACGCGATCGGCGCCATCGCCGCCGGCCAGGAATTCCATGACGTCATCATCCGCGAATGCGGCAACCAGCCTCTGGTGGAAACGCTCGGCGGCTTGCGCGCGCGGATCGGCCGCTTTCGCGCCCTGGTCGCATCGTTCGGCGACTACGACCCCGAGCGCGTGGCCGAGCATCGACGCATTCTCGACGCCTTCTATGCCCGCGACCCGGTCCGCGCCGAGGCCGAAATGACGCGCCACGTCGAGCGCTCGGCCGACGTGCTGGTCGCCCGCCTGCGGCAGCGGGAAAACGATTAGCGCAGCGACACGGTTTCAGCGATTTCTAAAACGCGGCCGTCCCGGACCGCGCCAAGCCAGGCCAGACCCGCCCTCCGGGCCGGCATATGAGGAGACTCGCCGCATGAAGATCGTCGATATCGAAACCATCGCACTGACCATCCCGCATCCGCCCGGCCACGTCTGGGTCAAGGGCGAGATCAGTTCCACCGGCTGGGACCTGCTCATCGTCCGCGTGCATACCGACTCCGGCCTGAGCGGCATCGGCGAGGCCTACCACCTGAAGAACCCATGGGCGGTGATCGCCACGATCGAGCACACCCTGAAGCCCATGCTGATCGGCCAGGATCCCTTCGACACCGAACAGCTCTGGGCCAGGATGTTCATTCGGACGGTCCAGCTGGGCTCGGCCGCCATCGCCGCCATCGCGGGCGTCGACACCGCGCTGTGGGACATCAAAGGCAAGGCTCTGGAGCAGCCCGTGTACAAACTGCTAGGCGGTGCCAACATCAAGGAAATTCCGCTATACACCGGCGGCCACGTGCTCGGCTACCGCTCGCTCGACAAGCTCGACGACCTGGTCGCGGAAGCCCGCCGCTACGTCGAACGCGGCTTCAAGGCGCTCAAGATGCGCGGCGGCCGGGGCCATCCCGAACACGGCGACATCGAATCGGCCAAGGCACTGCGCCAGGCTTTCGGCGACAAGATCGAACTGCTGGTCGACGTCAATTCCGAATACGGCGACTACACCACCGCCGCGCGCATGGCGCGCGAATTCGAGTCGCTGAACCTTTACTGGCTGGAAGACCCCTTCCGCTTCACGATCCATTACCACAACGAAGAAACCGCCCGCCTGTCGCGCGAGGCCAACGTGCCGATCGCCACCGGCGGCAACGTCTACGGACGCTCATCGGTCAAGCGCATCGTCGAGCACGGCGGCGTCGACTACGTGATGGCCAATGTGTCGAAGGCCGGCGGCATTACCGAAACGCGCAAGATCATCACGCTGATCGAGACGTGGAACATGAAGTATTCGCCACACTGCGACGGCGGCATCAACGCGCTCGGCAATTTCCACCTGTTCGCCTCGGCACCGCCCCATGTCACCGCCAACGTGTTCCACGAGTTCGACCCGGTCTACCCCTACGAGCAATTGCTGACTCATCCGCCGGTCATCCGCGACGGCAAGGCAGTGGTGCCCGACCGGCCCGGGCTGGGCTCCGACCTGAAAGAAGGGCTGGCAGAGAAGTATCCGTTCCAAGGCGATACCTGGTTCATTCACGACCGCAGCCAGGCCTGAGCTCTTCCGGCGCCAGCCGGATCCCGCATGAACCGGCGTCCCACGAGGCGCCGGCAGCCCGTCGCCGGTACACGGAAAGACCAAAGGAGAATCCCATGAACTGGAGAATGACCGTCGCATACGCCGTCGCCGCGCTCGCGGCCAGCCTTGCCTTGCCGGGATACGCGGCCGCCGCCGACTACCCCGACAAGCCGATCCGCATGGTCTGCCCATTCCCGCCCGGCGGCACCACCGATTTCGTGGCCCGCATGATCGCCCAGAAGCTGAGCGAGGCCTGGGGCCAGGAAGTGGTGGTCGACAACCGGCCGGGCGCCGGCGGCATCATTGGCACCGAAATGGTCGCCAAGGCCGCGCCCGACGGCTACACGGTGCTGCTCGGTTCGATCACCACCCACGCCATCAACCCCGCGCTGTATGCGCACATGAACTACGACCCGATCAAGGATTTCCAGCCCGTCACGCTGGCAGTCTCGTCGCCTCAGGTGCTGGTCGTGCATCCCGCCGTGCCGGCCAGGTCGCTGGCCGAATTCATCGCGCTGGCCAAGGCCCAGCCTGGCAAGCTGAACTACGCCTCGTCGGGGATCGGCACCTCGCCCAACGTGACCTTCGAGATGTTCAAGAGCATGGCGGGCATCAACGTCATCCACGTGCCGTACAAGGGAACCGGGCCGGCCAACACCGATCTGGTCGGCGGCCACGTGCAGGCGATGATCAGCGGCATCGCGGCGCTGATGCCGTACATCAAGTCCGGACAAATGCGGCCGCTGGCCGTGACCACCAAGGCGCGAGCGCCCGCCCTGCCCGCCCTGCCCACCTTCGACGAGGCGGGCGTGCCGGACTTCGACGTCAGCTCGTGGTTCGGCGTATTCCTGCCCGCTCACACGCCACCGACCGTCGTCTCCAAGATGAACCGGGAGATCCGCAGGATCGTCGCCGATCCCGAAGTGCGCCGGCTGTTCATCGAACAAGGCGCCGATCCGTCCAGCAATACGCCGGAAGAATTCACGGCCTTCGTCAAATCGGAGAAGCAGCGCTGGGGCAAGGTCATCAAGGATGCAAGGATTCAGGGCGAATAGTCTTCCCTGGCCAGAGTCGCCTCTAGCCCCGTTCGCGCAGCAGTTTTTGCACGAAGAAGGCGCCGATGATGGTCTTGACGTCGCTCACCTCGCCGGCGGCGACCCAGGTCATCAAGTCGTCGAGCGATGCGACGAAGGTTTCGACGAATTCGTGTTCGTCCAGGCTGTGCCGGCCGGCCTGCAGGTCTTCGGCCAGGAACAGCACGATGCGCTCGTCGGCATAGGCGATCGCATTGTGGATGGTGGTCAGTTCCGTCCAGCGGCCGGCGCGGTAGCCGGTTTCTTCCAGCAGTTCGCGCTGCGCGGTGGCCAGCGGCGCCTCGCCCGGGTCGATCTTGCCGGCCGGGAATTCGATGAAGGCGCGGTGCATCGGATAGCGGAACTGGCGTTCCAGCACCACCCTGCCGTCGGGCAGCAGCGGCACGATCATCGACGCGCCGGGATGGTGGATGTACTCGCGCACGGCCAGCGCGCCGTCGGGCAGCCTGACTTCGTCGCGGTGGACCTGCAGCAGCTTGCCGGGAAACACGACGGCGGTGGACACCCGCGTCTCCTCGAGCCGGCGCGAGCTGGCGTCGAGCTCTTGCAGTTCGGGATGCCTATCCATCATGCGCTCCGTTTCATCAGGTAGCGGTACACGAAGCCCGGATAGGCCAGCACCAGGTACAGCGTGAGCGTGATCGCGTAGAACTGCCAGCCCTGGGGGAACACATTGCCCAGGCTGGCCTCGAAGCCGACGCCGATGGCGCCCACCAGCAGGTACAGCACCAGCACCTCGGCCAGCCGCAGCCAGAACGGCTTGATGGCCGCCTGGCCGCCTCGGCGGAACGGCAGCGCGCCGAACACGCGCTCGGTCAGGAACGGCAGGTTGGCGGTCACCACCGCCAGCGCGATCAGGACGTAGATGGCCAGCGTCTGTTTCACCCTGCTTGCCCCGAACGCCGGCTCAAGGTCAGAACGACAGCGAGTTGGCCACGGCTTGCGCGCACAGCGCCATCAGCGGGGCCGGCGCGATGCCGAGGATCAGCATCAGCGCGCCGTTGACCGACAGCAGCGCCCGAAAGCCCGTCGACGGCTGGATCGCCGCCGAATCGGCCGGCTCGTCGAAGTACATCGTTTTGACCACGCGCAGGTAGTAGAACGCGCCGATCAGCGAGAACAGCACCGCCACCACCGCCAGCGCCACATGGCCTGCCTGCAGCAGCGCCTGCAGCACCGCCAGCTTGGCGTAGAAACCCACCGTGGGCGGGATCCCGGTCAGCGAGAACATCACCAGCAGCATCACGGCGGCGAACCACGGGCTGCGGCGGTTCAGGCCCTTCAGGTCGTCGATGTTCTCGCACTCGAAGCCGGCCCGCGACAGCAGCAGCACGATGCCGAACGAACCCAGCGTGGTCAACACGTACACCACCACGTAGAACATCGCCGCGCCATAGGCGTCGCGCGCATGGTAGGCGCCGCCGTCGACCGAGCCCGACATCAGGCCCAGCAGCACGAAGCCCATGTGAGAGATGGTGGAATACGCCAGCATCCGCTTCAGGTTGGTCTGGGCGATGGCGGCCAGGTTGCCTATCGCCAGCGACAGCACCGCCATGATGCCCAGCATCGGCTGCCACTGCCCGGCCAGGTCGAACATGCCTTCCACCAGCAGCCGCAGGATCATCGCGAACGCGGCCAGCTTGGGCGCCGCGCCCAGCAGCAGCGTGACGGTGGTGGGCGCGCCCTGGTAGACGTCGGGAATCCACATGTGGAACGGCACCACGCCCAGCTTGAACCCCAGGCCGGCCACCAGGAACACCAGGCCGAACACCAGAACCATATGGCTGGGGCCGTTGTCGGCCACCGCGCGCGCGATGCCTGCCAGGTTCAGCGTGCCGGTGGCGCCGTAGATCATCGACATGCCGTACAGCAGGAAGCCCGACGACAGCGCACCCAGCACGAAGTACTTCATCGCCGCCTCGGTCGAGACGGCGTGGTCGCGGCGCAGCGCCACCAGCGCGTACGAGGCCAGCGACAGCAGTTCCAGGCCGAGGAAGATGGTCAGCATGTTGCCGGCCGAGATCATCACCATCTGGCCCAGCAGCGCGAACAGCGACAGCACGTACAGCTCGCCGCCGCGCAGCATGTCGCGCGCATGGGCATAGGCGCGGCCGTAGACCAGCGTGGCCCCCACCGAGATGTACGAGAAAATCTTCAGCAGGTGGCTCATGTCGTCGGCCACGTACATGGCGTCGAACGCGGTGCCGCGCACGCCGGCCGACAGGTCGCGGATGCCGAGCGCGACCAGGGCCAGCAGCGTGAGCAGCGTCAGCCCGTGGGTCAGCGCGCGCTCCTGGTCCTTGCTGAACACGTCGATCAGCAGGATCAGCGAGGTCATCGCCAGCAGCAGGATCTCCGGCGCCGCCAGGGTCAGATTGAGAGAAGCGAGGTCCATGGCTTGAGTATCCGGCGGCTTACAGTTTCGAGGCGGCGACGTGCTTGAGCAGCGCGTCGACCGAGACGTGCATCACATCGGTGAAGGGCGCGGGGTAGATTCCCATCGCCAGCACCGCGATCGCCATGATGCCGAGGATGAGGAATTCGCGCCGGTCGAGGTCGAGCAGTTCGCGCACGTGCTGGTTGCCGATCTCGCCGAACACCACCCGCTTGACCATCCACAGCGAATAGGCCGCGCCGAGGATCAGCGAAGTGGCGGCCAAGAGGCCGATCCAGAAGTTGTGCTGGACGGCGCCCAGGATCACGTAGAACTCGCCGACGAAACCGCTGGTGGCCGGCAGGCCGCTGTTGGCCATCGAGAACAGCACGAAGAAGGCGGCGAAGCGCGGCATGGTGTTGACCACGCCGCCGTAGTCGGCGATGCGGCGCGTGTGCATGCGGTCGTACAGCACGCCGATGCACAGGAACATCGCGCCCGACACGAAGCCGTGCGACACCATCTGCACGATCGCGCCTTCCATGCCGGCCGTGTTGAAGATGAAGAAGCCGAGGATGACGAAACCCATGTGGGCCACCGACGAATAAGCCACCAGCTTCTTCATGTCGTCCTGCACCAGCGCAACCAGGCCGATGTAGATGACCGCGATCAGCGACAGCGCGATCATCAGGCCGGCCAGGCTGTGCGAGGCGTCGGGCGCGATCGGCAGCGAGAAGCGCAGGAAGCCGTAGGCGCCCAGCTTCAGCATGATGGCCGCCAGCACCACCGAGCCGCCGGTGGGCGCCTCGACGTGGGCGTCGGGCAGCCAGGTATGCACCGGCCACATCGGCACCTTGACGGCGAAGGCCATCAGGAAGGCGATGAAGATCAGAATCTGTTCGGTCATGCCCAGCGGCAGGTTCTGCCAGGTGGCGATGTCGAACGAACCGCCCGAGGAGCGCCACAGGTAGACGAAGGCCACCAATGTGAGCAGCGAGCCCAGCAGCGTGTACAGGAAGAACTTGAAGGCCGCGTAGACGCGGTTGGGGCCGCCCCACACGCCGATCACGATGTACATCGGGATCAGCGTGGCTTCGAAGAAGAAGTAGAACAGCAGCCCGTCGAGCGCGGCGAACACGCCGATCATCAGCCCCGACAGGATCAGGAAAGCCGCCATGTACTGCGCCACGCGCTCGGTGATGACCTTCCAGCCGGCCAGCACCACGATGACGGTGATGAAGGCCGTCAGCAGCACGAACCACAGCGAGATGCCGTCCACGCCCAGGTGGTAGTAGCTGTTGATGAGCGGGATCCACGAGCTGCGCTCGACGAACTGCATGCTGGCCGTGGAAGGATCGAACCCGGTGTACAGCGGCAGCGTGACCAGGAAGCCCACGATGGCGCCCACCAGCGCCAGGACGCGGGTGGCGCCCGGGTTGCCGTCGCGCCCGAAGGCGAGCACCAGCAGGCCAAACACGATCGGCGTGCAGATCGCAAGCGTGAGCCACGGGAAAGAAGTTTGTGCCATGTCGCTTGCCATCAGTTCATCAGGACAAAGAACGTCACCAGGGCCATGATGCCGACGATCATGGCGAAGGCGTAGTGATAGATGTAGCCCGACTGCACGCGGCGCGCGACGCCGGCGAACAGGCCCACCAGGCGGGCGCTGCCGTTGACGATCAGGCCGTCGATCAGCGCGCGGTCGCCCAGCCTCCAGAACCCGCCGCCCAGCTTGCGGGCACCGGCGGCGAACACCGTTTCGTTGATGCGGTCCATGTAGTACTTGTTCTCGAGCAGGCGGTAGAGACCGCCGCAGCGTTCCTTGATCGCCGCAGGGATGGCCGGGTTGACGAGGTAGAAGTACCAGGCGGACACCACGCCGGCCACCATCAGCCAGAACGGCGCCGTGGTGAAGGCGTGCAGCCCGTAGGCGGCCCAGCCGTGGAACTCCTCGGCCAGTTCGCCCATCACGTGGTGCTCGGGCGAGAAGAAGATCGCGCCCTTGAAGAAATCGCCGAACAGCAGCGGGCCGATCGCCAGCGCGCCGATCACCACTGAGGGGATCGCCAGCAGGATCAGCGGGATCGTGACGACCGCCGGCGATTCGTGCGGCACGCCGCCGTGGTGGCCGTGCGCCGCGGGCTCGTCGACCACGTGCTCGGCGTCTTCATGGCCTTCGCGCACCGCCTGGGCGTGGCCCTCGTCGTCGTGACGCTGTTCCGCGTGCGCATGGCCGTGGCCGCTGGTATCGAAGCGCTCCTTGCCGTGGAACACCAGGAAGTACATGCGGAAGGAGTAGAAGGCCGTGACGAACACGCCGATCAGCGTCGACCAGTAGGCGAAGCCCGAGCCGAACACCTCCGAGGCCTTGGCCGCCTCGATGATGTTTTCCTTCGAGTAGAAGCCGGCGAAGAACGGCGTGCCGATCAGCGCCAGCGAACCCACCAGCGAGGTGATCCAGGTGATCGGCATGTACTTGCGCAGGCCGCCCATGTTCCGGATGTCCTGGTCGTGATGCATGCCGATGATGACCGAGCCGGCCGCCAGGAACAGCAGCGCCTTGAAGAAGGCGTGCGTCATCAAGTGGAAGATCGCCACCGAGTAGGCCGAGGCGCCCAGCGCCACCGTCATGTAGCCCAGCTGCGACAGCGTGGAGTAGGCCACCACGCGCTTGATGTCGTTCTGGATGATGCCCAGGAAGCCCATGAACAGAGCGGTGATCGCGCCAATGATGATGATGAACGACAGCGCCGTGTCGGACAGCTCGAACAGCGGCGAGAAGCGCGCCACCATGAAGATGCCGGCCGTGACCATGGTCGCCGCGTGGATCAGCGCCGAGATCGGGGTCGGGCCTTCCATCGAGTCGGGCAGCCAGACGTGCAGCGGGAACTGCGCCGACTTGCCCATTGCGCCCACGAACAGCGCGATGCAGGCCACCGTCAGCAGCATCCAGTCGGTGCCCGGGAAGGTCAGCCCGGCCAGCCGCCCGGCCTGCGAGAACACTTCCGTGTAGTTCAGCGAGCCGGCGAAGGCGAACAAAAGGCCGATGCCCAGCACGAAGCCGAAGTCGCCCACGCGGTTGACCAGGAAGGCCTTCATGTTGGCGAAGATGGCCGACGGCCGCGTGTACCAGAAGCCGATCAGCAGGTACGACACCAGGCCCACCGCCTCCCAGCCGAAGAACAGCTGGAGCATGTTGTTGGACATGACCAGCATCAGCATCGAGAAGGTGAACAGCGAGATGTAGGCGAAGAAGCGCTGGTAGCCGGGATCGTCGCTCATGTAGCCGATGGTGTAGATGTGCACCATCAGCGAGACCGAGGTGACCACCACCATCATCATGGCCGACAGCGTGTCGATCATGAAGCCGACTTCGAGCTTGACGCCGCCGATCGCCCCCCACTGGTAAAGGGTGCCGTTGAAAGTGTGGCCCGCCAGCACGTCGGCCAGCACGAAGCCGGAGCCGACCGCCGAGGCCAGCACGCCCAGGATGGTGACCACGTGCGCGCCGGAACGCCCGACCCAGCGGCCGAGGAAGCCGGTGCCGAACAGGCCCGCCAGGATCGCGCCGGCGAGCGGGGCGAATGCGATGAGTAGATAGAGCTTAGGTACGCTAGCCATGTCTTGGTTTTCTCGTAGCCCGGACCGTCAGCCCTTCAGCCGGTCGAGTTCATCAACGTTGATCGTGTTCAGATTGCGGAACAGCACAACCAGGATCGCCAGACCGATGGCGGATTCCGCCGCGGCCACGGTGAGGATGAAGAACACGAACACCTGTCCGCTCAGATCGCCCATCCAGCTGGAAAAGGCGACGAAGTTCATATTGATCGCAAGCAGCATCAACTCGATGGCCATCAGCAGGATGATGACGTTCTTGCGGTTCAGGAAGATGCCGACGATGCTGATCGCGAACAGGATCGCGCCCAGCACCAGATAGTGGCCGAGGGTCAGGGTCATGGTTGCGTTCCCTTGGAATCGGAGGCCGCAGCATCGGCGGCGGGCGCTTCCGGGACTTCGGTTTGCGAAGGGATGGAGACCAGGCGCACGCGGTCCTGGCGGCGCGCGCGGATCTGCTTGGACGGGTTGGTGACCCGCACGTCGGCGCGGCGGCGCAGGGTCAGCGCGATCGCCGCCACCATGCCCACCAGCAGCAGCACCGCGGCGATTTCGACCGCGTAGATGTATTCGGTGTACATCGCCACGCCGATGGCGCGCGTGTTGTTGAAATCTGCCGGCACCGGCGCCGGCGGGTTGGCCGGCGTCCAGTAGGCCCGCGCCAGCACGAAGGCCATCTCGGCCACCATGATGGCGCCCACCGTCAGCCCCAGCGGCAGATAGGACCTGAAACCCGCGCGCAATGTTTCGATGTCGATGTCGAGCATCATCACCACGAACAGGAACAGCACCATCACCGCGCCGACATACACCAGCACCAGCAGGATGGACAGGAACTCGGCCTTCAGCAGCATCCACAGCATGGCGGCGGTGAAGAACGACAGCACCAGGTGCATGACCGCGCTGACGGGGCTGCGCGCGCCGATGACGCGGAGCGCGGACACCACGAGGATGGCGGCAAAAATATAGAACAGGATGGCGGTCATGGCGTATTTATCTTGTACCGGTCCGGGTGGGTTTGCATTAGCGGTACTTGGCGTCTTGGGTGCGCCGCTGCGCGATCTCGGCTTCGTAGCGGTCGCCGATGGCCAGCAGCATTTCCTTGGTGAAGTACAGGTCGCCCCGCTTTTCGCCGTGGTATTCCAGGATATGGGTCTCGACGATGGAATCGACCGGACAGCTTTCCTCGCAGAAGCCGCAGAAGATGCACTTGGTCAGGTCGATGTCGTAGCGGTTGGTGCGGCGGGTGCCGTCCTCGCGCACTTCCGATTCGATCGTGATGGCCAGCGCCGGGCACACGGCCTCGCACAGCTTGCACGCGATGCAGCGTTCTTCGCCGTTCGGATAGCGGCGCAGCGCGTGCAGCCCGCGAAAGCGCGGCGACGACGGCGTCTTTTCCTCGGGGTATTGCACCGTGATCTTGCGGGCGAACACGTACCGCCCGGTCAGGCGCAGCCCCTTGAGGAGTTCGGTCAGCATCAGGCTGCCGAGAAATTCCTTGATTGCCTGCATGATTCAACCCTGCCTATTCGATGTATGCGCGATGCCCGCGGCTACTTCCAGATGTTCCACGGCGTCTGCATCCAGACCGCCACCACAAGCAGCCAGACCAGCGTGAGCGGAATGAAGATCTTCCAGCCCAGGCGCATGATCTGGTCGTAGCGGTAGCGCGGGAACGAGGCGCGGAACCAGATGAACAGCGACACCACGAAAAAGGTCTTGATGGCCAGCCACAGCCAGCCCGGCACCCAGGTGAACGGCGCGAAATCGAGCGGCGCCATCCAGCCGCCGAGGAACATGACCGAGGCCATGCACGACAGCAGGATCATGTTGGCGTACTCGCCCAGGAAGAACAGCGCGAACGCCATGCCGGAGTATTCGACCATGTGGCCGGCCACGATCTCGGATTCGCCCTCCACCACGTCGAACGGGTGGCGGTTGGTTTCGGCCACGGCCGAGATCACGTAGATCACGAACAGCGGCAACAGCGGCAGCCAGTTCCACGACAGGAAGGTCAGGCCGTGGCCGGCGAAATAGCCCCTGCCCTGCCCCAGCACGATCTCGCTCATGTTCAGGCTGCCCGACACCAGCAGCACCGTGACCAGCACGAAGCCGACCGCCAGTTCGTACGACACCATCTGCGCCGACGCGCGCAGCGCGCCGAGAAAGGCGTACTTGGAGTTGGAAGCCCAGCCGGCGATGATCACGCCATACACGCCCAGCGAGGTGATCGCCATCACGTACAGCAGCCCGGCGTTGACGTCGGCCAGCACCACCTCGGGCTGGAACGGCACCACCGCCCAGGCCGCCAGCGCGGGCATCAGCACCATCGCCGGCGCCACCACGTACAGCACCCGGCTGGCGCTGGTGGGCATGATGACTTCCTTGGTGAGCAGCTTGAGCACGTCGGCGAACGGCTGCAGCAGGCCCTTGGGGCCGACCCGGTTGGGGCCGCGGCGGATGTGCATCCAGCCGATCAGCTTGCGCTCCCAGTAGGTGAGGTAGGCCACGCACAGGATGATCGGCACCGCGATGCAGACGATCTTGATCAGCGTCCACACCACGGACCATGCCGTCGCGCCGAGCAAGTCGGTACCGCCGGCCTGAAGAACATCGATCCAGTGCATCTCAGGCACGCTCCACGCTGAGTTGTTCGAACGCGCCGCCCAGCGCGACGGTGCTGGCATGCGCGGCGGCGATCCGCACGGCGCCGTCGGCCACCGTGTCGTCTTGGTTCAGGAAAAGCTCCACCGAGCCACGCCGCGAGGCGATCTTCACCCGCTCGCCGGCGGCGATGCCCAGCCGCGCGAGGGTGGCGGCGCTGGCATGCGCCTCGGGCGCCGCGGCCGCCCGCGTGCGCTGCAGCGATTCGGCGCGCCGCACGATGGCGTCGCTGAAGTAGATCGGCACGTCGGCCACGCGCTCCAGGCCCTGGACGGCGGGCGCCGCCACGGCCGCCGGCGCGCCGAAATCGTTCGACAGGCGCGAGGCGGTGTCGTCGGCCAGCACGCCGTCGCGCACGGCCTCGGAGGTTTCCTCGTCGAAGCCCTGCAGGCCCAGCGTGTTGCCCAGCACCCGCAGCACCTTCCAGCCGGGACGGCTCTGGCCCAGCGAACGGACCGTGCCCTTGAAGCTCTGCACGCGCCCTTCGGCATTGACGAAGGTGCCGGAGGTTTCGGTGAACGGCCCGATCGGCAGGATCACGTGGGCCCAGTCCTGGGCGGCCGACAGGTAGGGGGTGAGCGCGACGTTGAATTCGGCCGCGCGCAGCGCCGCCAGCGCGGCGGCGCCGTCGTCGGCGTCGAGCTGCGGCTCGGCGTGCAGAACCAGGTAGCCCTTGAGCGGTTCGGCGAACATGCGGGCGGCGGTCTTGCCGCCCTGCTGCGGCACCGCCTCGGCCAGGTAGCCGCCCACGGTGTTGCCGCCTTCGGTCAGGAAACCGAAGCGGCCGCCGGCGGCCCGCGCCAGCGCCAGCCCGGCTGCGGCCAGCGCCGCGGCCTGCGGATGCCGCACGGCCAGGTTGCCCATCAGCACCGCGGTGTTCTCGCCCGAGGCCAGCACGTCCGCAAGTCGGCGCGCGGCGTCGCCGGGCTGCACGCCGGCGAACGCGGCCGGCACCTCGGCATCCTTGGCCCGGGCCAGCGCCACGCACAGTTCGGCCACCGCCGCCGGCAGCGCCGACGGCGCCACGGTGAGGCGGCCGGCCACCGGCATCAGCGGATCCTCGGCGCCGGCGTCGACCAGCACCACGCGCGCGCCGTTCTTGGCCGCCTGCCGCAGGCGCTGCGCGATCAGCGGATGGTCCTTGCGCAGGAAGGAACCGATCACCACCACGCGGTCGAGCTTGCCGATCTCGGCCAGCGGCAGGCCGAGCCACGGCACGCCGGCGCGCGCCGCGTCGAAGCCGGCGTCGGTCTGGCGCAGGCGGAAATCGATGTTGTCGGAGCCGAGCCCGCGCACCAGCCGCGCCAGCAGCGCGAATTCTTCGGTGGTGGCGTACGGCGCGGCCACCGCGCCCAGCTGTTCGGCGCCGTGGCGCTCGGCCACGCCGCGCAGCCCGGCCGCCACGGCCTCCAGCGCCTCGGGCCAGTCGGCCTCGCGCCAGCTGCCGTCGGCCGCGCGCAGCAGCGGCGCCGTCACGCGGTCTTCGCCGGCCAGCCCTTCATACGAGAAGCGGTCGCGGTCGCTGATCCAGCACTCGTTGACCTCTTCGTTCTCGAACGGCACCACGCGCATCACGCGGTCGTTCTTGACCTGCACCACCAGATTGGCGCCGACGCTGTCGTGCGGGCTCACCGACCGCCGCCGCGCCAGTTCCCAGGTGCGGGCGCTGTAGCGGAACGGCTTGGAGGTCAGCGCGCCCACCGGACAGATGTCGATCATGTTGCCGGACAGTTCGGATTCGATCGCGCGGCCGACGAAGGAAGTGATCTCGGCATGCTCGCTGCGGTTGAGCATGCCCAGCTCCATCACGCCGGCGATCTCCTGGCCGAAGCGCACGCAGCGGGTGCAATGGATGCAGCGCGCCATTTCCTCGGCCGACACCAGCGGGCCCAGGCTCTTGTGGAAGACCACGCGCTTTTCCTCGGTGTAGCGCGAGGTGGAGCCGCCGTAGCCCACGGCGAGGTCCTGCAGCTGGCATTCGCCGCCCTGGTCGCAGATCGGGCAATCCAGCGGATGGTTGATCAGCAGGAATTCCATCACGCTCTTCTGCGCCGCGATCGCCTTCTCGGACCGCGTGCGCACGATCATGCCGTTGCTGACCGGCGTGGCGCAGGCCGGCAGGGCCTTGGGCGCCTTCTCGACGTCGACCAGGCACATGCGGCAGTTGGCGGCGATCGAGAGCTTCTTGTGATAGCAGAAATGCGGCACGTAGAGGCCGGCCTTCTGGGCCGCATGCATCACCATGCTGCCCTCGGCCAGCTCCACCTTGTTGCCGTCGATCGTGATTTCAACCATCTCGTTTCCGTTGCCCCGCCGCGGCGGGGCCTATGCGTTTCGTTGGGTGCGCGGCGCGCTACCGGCCCGGGCGGGCTACAGGTAGTCGGGCACCGAGCAGTGCTTGTGTTCCACGTGGTAGACGAACTCGTCGCGGTAGTGCTTCAGGAAACCGCGCACCGGCATCGCCGCCGCGTCGCCCAGCGCGCAGATCGTGCGGCCCATGATGTTGCCGGCCACCGAGTCGAGCAGGTCGATGTCTTCCATCCGGCCCTTGCCGTGCTCGATGCGGTTCACCACCCGGTACAGCCAGCCGGTGCCTTCGCGGCACGGCGTGCACTGGCCGCAGCTTTCCTCGTGGTAGAAGAACGACAGGCGCAGCAGCGAACGCACCATGCAGCGGCTGTCGTCCATCACGATCACGGCGCCCGAGCCCAGCATCGAGCCGGCCTTGGCGATGGCGTCGTAGTCCATCGTGGTGTCGAGCATGATGTGGCCGGGGATCACCGGCGCGCTGGAGCCGCCCGGGATCACGGCCTTCAACTGGCGGCCGCGGCGCACGCCGCCGGCCAGTTCCAGCAGCTTGGAGAACGGCGTGCCCAGCGGCACTTCGAAGTTGCCGGGGTACTCCACGTCGCCCGACACCGAGAACAGCTTGGTGCCGCCGTTGTTGGGCTTGCCCACCTGCAGGAAGGCGTCGCCGCCGTTGCGGATGATCCACGGCACCGCGGCGAAGGTCTCGGTGTTGTTGATCGTGGTGGGCTTGCCGTACAGGCCGAAGCTGGCCGGGAACGGCGGCTTGAAGCGCGGCTGGCCCTTCTTGCCTTCCAGCGATTCGAGCAGCGCGGTTTCCTCGCCGCAGATGTAGGCGCCGTAGCCGTGGTGGGCGTGCAGCTGGAAGCTGAAGTTCGAGCCGAGGATGTTGTCGCCCAGGAAACCGGCGGCGCGCGCCTCTTCCAGGGCTTCCTCGAAGCGCTCGTACACCTCGAAGATCTCGCCGTGGATGTAGTTGTAGCCGACCGTGATGCCCATCGCGTAGGCGGCGATCGCCATGCCTTCGATCACGATGTGCGGGTTGTAGCGCAGGATGTCGCGGTCCTTGAACGTGCCCGGCTCGCCTTCGTCGGAATTGCAGACCAGGTACTTCTGGCCCGGGAAGGTGCGCGGCATGAAGCTCCACTTCAAGCCGGTCGGGAAGCCCGCGCCGCCGCGGCCGCGCAGGCCCGAGGCCTTGACCTCGGCGATCACCTGCTCCTGCGTCATGCCGGTGCCCAGGATCTTGCGCAGCGCCTCGTAGCCGCCGCGCTTGACGTAGTCTTCCAGGCGCCAGTTGCGGCCGTCCAGCCCGGCCATGATCTGCGGCGCGATGTGGCGGTCGTGGAACGCGGTGCTGATCGCCAGCTCTTGCGTAGCGTTCATTGTGCATCTCCGGCATTCGGCGCGGCGGCCTTCAGCTCGTCGATCAGGGCGTCGAGCCGGGCCTCCGACATCTGAATGCACATACGTTTGTTGTTCACCAGCAGGACGGGCGCGTCGCCGCAGGCGCCCATGCATTCGCCCTCGAGCACGGTGAACAGGCCGTCGGCGGTGGTTTCCTTGTATTCGACGCCGAGCTTTTCCTTCAGGTAGTGCGCCGCGCGTTCGCCGTCGCGCAGGGCACAGGGAAGGTTGGTGCAGACCGAGATCTTGAACCTGCCGGCCGGCTTGAGGTTGTACATGTTGTAGAAGGTGGCGACCTCCTGCACCGCGATCGGCGGCATCTGCAGATAGCTCGCGACCTCTTCCATCACCTCGGTCGACAGCCAGCCCTTTTCGTCCTGCGCGATGGCCAGCGCGGCCATCACGGCGGACTGTTTCTGGTCGGCCGGATACTTGGCGACCTCGCGGTCGATCTTCTTCAGGGCCTGTTCGGAAAGCAGCATGTTGGAATCCGGTATGGACACGTGGGCGGGCTCAGCGATCGATTTCGCCGAACACGATGTCCTGCGTGCCGATGATGGTCACGGCGTCGGCGATCATGTGGCCGCGCGCCATTTCGTCGAGCGACTGCAGGTGGGCGAAGCCCGGGGCGCGGATCTTGAGCCGGTACGGCTTGTTGGCGCCGTCGGAGACCAGGTAGATGCCGAACTCGCCCTTGGGGTGCTCGACCGCGCTGTAGGCCTCGCCCGGCGGCACGTGGAAGCCTTCGGTGAACAGCTTGAAGTGGTGGATCAGGTCTTCCATGCTCGACTTCATCTGCTGCCGGCTGGGCGGCGCCACCTTGTGGTTCGGGCTCATGACCGGACCCGGGTTGTTGCGCAGCCATTCCACGCACTGCCTGATGATGCGGTTGCTCTGGCGCATTTCCTCGATCCGCACCAGATAGCGGTCGTAGCAGTCGCCGTTGGTGCCGACCGGCACGTCGAACTCGACCAGGTCGTAGACCTCGTAGGGCTGCATCTTGCGCAAGTCCCAGGCGATGCCGGAGCCGCGCAGCATGGGACCGGTGAAGCCCAGCGCCTTGGCGCGCTCGGGGCTGACGATGCCGACGTCGACCAGGCGCTGTTTCCAGATGCGGTTGTCGGTCAGCAGGGTTTCGTATTCGTCGACGTAGCCGGGGAAGCGGTTGGTGAAGGCCTCGATGAAATCGAGCAGCGAGCCGGAGCGGTCGTCGTTGAGCGCCTTCATTTCCTTGGCGCTGCGGAACTTGCTTTCGCGGTACTGCGGCATCTGGTCGGGCAGGTCGCGGTAGACGCCGCCCGGCCGGTAGTAGGCCGCGTGCATGCGCGCGCCCGACACCGCCTCGTAGCAGTCCATCAGGTCTTCGCGTTCGCGGAAGGCGTACAGGAACACCGCCATCGCGCCCACGTCGAGCGCGTGCGAGCCGAGCGACATCAGGTGGTTCAGCAGCCGGGTGATCTCGTCGAACATCACGCGGATGTACTGGGCCCGCAGCGGCACCTCGATGCCGAGCAGCTTCTCGATCGCCATCACGTAGGCGTGCTCGTTGCACATCATCGACACGTAGTCGAGACGGTCCATGTAGGGCAGCGCCTGCAGGAAGGTCTTGTGCTCGGCCAGCTTTTCGGTGGCGCGGTGCAGCAGCCCGATGTGCGGGTCGGCCCGCTGGATGACTTCGCCGTCGAGCTCCAGCACCAGGCGCAGCACGCCGTGCGCGGCCGGGTGCTGCGGACCGAAGTTGAGGGTGTAGTTCTTGATTTCAGCCATTTTTTACCGCCCCATTCCGTAACCGTCTTCGCGAATGACACGCGGCACGATCTCGCGCGGCTCGATGGTCAAGGGCTGGTAGATCACCCGCCGCTGCTCCGGGTCGTAGCGCATTTCCACATTGCCCGACAGCGGGAAATCCTTGCGGAACGGGTGTCCGATGAAGCCGTAGTCGGTCAGGATGCGGCGCAGATCGGGATGGCCTTCGAACAGGATGCCGTAGAAATCGAAGGCTTCGCGCTCGTACCAGTTGACGCCCGGCCAGACTTCGACCAGCGACGGCACCACGGGCAGGTCGTCGTCGGGCGCGAAGGTGCGCACCCGCAGGCGCCAGTTGTGAGTGATCGACAGCAGGTGCAGCACCACGGCAAAGCGCGGCCCTTCGCGCACCTCGTTGCCGTAGGTGGAGTAGTCCACCCCGCACAGGTCGATACAGGTTTCGAAACGCAGCTCCCCGTCGTCGCGCAGGGCGAGGCAGGCCTGCACATAGCGGTCGGCCGGCACCTCGAGCGTGACCTCGCCGAGGGCGGCGGTCAGGCGGGCGTCTTCGCCGAATGCGCGGCGCAGGTTCTGCTGCAGGGTTTCAAGCTTGGTCATGGGCCTTCGTGCCTAATCTTCGTGCCTGGTTTCATTGCGGCGGCGGCGCCGGGCCGCCACGCCGTTCAGCGCGCGATGGTGTTGGTGCGCCGGATCTTGTTCTGCAGCTGCAGCAGGCCGTAGACCAGCGCCTCTGCCGTGGGCGGACAGCCCGGCACGTAGACGTCGACCGGCACGATGCGGTCGCAGCCGCGCACCACCGAGTACGAATAGTGGTAATAGCCGCCGCCGTTGGCGCACGACCCCATCGAGACCACCCAGCGCGGCTCGGGCATCTGGTCGTACACCTTGCGCAGCGCCGGCGCCATCTTGTTGCACAGCGTGCCGGCCACGATCATCAGGTCGGACTGGCGTGGGCTGGGCCGGAAGATGATGCCGAAGCGGTCGAGATCGTAGCGCGCCGCGCCGGCGTGCATCATCTCGACGGCGCAACAGGCCAGGCCGAACGTCATCGGCCACAGCGAGCCGGTCTTGGCCCAGTTGATGACCTTGTCAGCGGTCGTGGTGATGAAGCCTTCGTTCAGAATGCCGTCGATAGCCATGATAGAAATCCGGTGTGTGGGGCGCGGCGGGGAATCATTCCCAGTCGAGCGCGCCCTTCTTCCATTCGTAGACGAAACCGATCACGAGGATGGCGAGGAACACCGCCACGGTTCCGAAGCCGAGCAGCCCGACCTGGTGGTTGGCCATGGCCCACGGGAAGAGAAAAGCGATTTCGAGGTCGAACAGGATGAAGAGGATGGCGACCAGGTAGTAGCGCACATCGAACTTCATGCGAGCGTCTTCGAAAGCCTCGAAGCCGCATTCGTAGGGGGAGAGCTTTTCGGTGTCGGGGCGGTGCGGACCGACCACGGACCCCAGGAACATCAGCGCGAAACCGATGACGCCGCCCACGATGATGAACAGCAGTACGGGAAAGTAGCTCTCGATATTCATCAGGAAACCTGTAGAAGGCACAGGCGCCGCACGGATTGCGGCGCCGCGGCGGCCGCCGCTTAGAGCCTGTTTACGTTCTCATACATGCAGGCATGTATGTTTATACACAGCGTTTGGCCGCACGATTCGTGGAACGGGCGCTTGTGCGCTTTCCCATGATCGACGCCGGATCCACGCCGCATGTTCCGGGCAATAGCTTGCGTTGCAACTGTTACCCGCCCGAAAGTATAGCGCAAACCCGAATCCGCCCGAAACGCGCGAAAGCGGCATTTTGCCAGGGAAAAGCTGGTTTTTCGCTGTCTTACCGGACCCTGAACGCCTGCACCGTGCGGGCCACGTCGAGCGCCGCCTCGCGCACCCGGCCGGCCCCGCTCGCGGCCGCTTCCGACGCGCCCCGGTTGCTTTCGGCCATCCTGGCGACGGCCTCCACGTGGCCGGCCACGTCGTGGTTGATGCCGGTCTGGGCATGCAGCGCGCTGCCGATACGTTCCACCACCGCCGCAGCGTCGACCGCGCCCCGTTCCAGCCGCGACATGAACTCGCCGGCCTCCCGCGCGCGCGCCTGGCCGGCGTCCACTTCGGTCACCACCTGCCGCATGAAGCCGATCGCGGAACCGGTTTCGTTCACGATGCGCTCCACCGTGGCGGCGATTTCGTGGCTCGAGGCCACCGTCTTGCCGGCCAGGCCGCGCACCTGCTCGGCCACTACCGCGAAGCCGCGGCCCTGCTCGCCGGCGCGCGCCGCCTCGATGGCCGCGTTCAGCGACAGCAGATTGGTCTGGCTGGCGATGTCGGAAATGAGCCTGGAGATCTCGCGCACCGATGCGCTGTGCCGCTCCAGCGCGCCGATCGCCTCGGCGGCCCGGCCCACCTGGCGCGCCATCAGGTCCATCTGCCCGGCGGTCAGCGCGATGCGCTGGCCGCCCTCGGCCGCCAGGCCGCTGGCGTCGCGCGACAACTGCACCGCGCGCTGCACTTCGGCGTTCACCTCGTTCATGCTGTCGGCCACCTGCTGCACGGCGGCCGCCATCTCGGTGGCCGAACCGCTCTGGCCCGACGAGGCCTCGGCCACCTCGGCCGCGCGTTCGGACAGGCCGTCGGCGGTCGAGCGCATCGTCTCGGCCATGTCCTGCACCGCCGCCAGCGATTCGCGCATGCGCCCCAGCAGCGTGGCCAGCGCGCGCGCCATGTCGGCGATTTCGTCGTTGCCGCCGTTGGGCACCGGCACGGTGAAGTCCAGGTCGGAGGCCACCTTGACCAGCGTGCCGCGCAGGCGGCCCACCGAGGCCACGATGGCGCGCGCGGCGCTCCAGCTCCACAGCGCCAGCACCAGCACGGCGGCGGCGCTGGCGGCCGCGATCAGCAGCGCCAGGCGGCGGCCGCCGCGATCGAGTTCGGCCGCCCGCTCGGCGGCGCCTTTGGCGGTGGCCTCGGCCAGCTCCCGCATCGTCTGCTGGGCCCGTTCGTAGAACGGCTCCGAGTCCGAATAGGCGGCCTGGTATTTGACGAACAGGAACTTCTGCTCTTCTTCCGATTTGACGTTCACCAGCTGCTCCAGCAGCGTCGTCAGCGGCTTGTCCTTCTGGATCCAGGCCGCGAAGGCCGCGTCGAAGGCGGCCAGCGCCGCCTGTTCGTCCTCGGAAAACTCGACGCCGGCCAGCGCCTGGCGCGCCTTGTCCACCGATTCCAGCGCGCGCTTCTTGGACTGCAGCATGCGGTTCCATTCGTTCTGCGCCTGGATCGAATATTCGGAGGCCCACTGCAGCGGCTCGAGCGTGTGGCGCGCCACCTGGATCTGCCCTTCGCGCATCGTGCCGAGCTCGACCAGCGCCGGCAGCCGCCGCTGGGCGAACCCATTGGCCGTGGCCGTGAGGCGGTTCAGGCCGAACAGCGCGCCGCCGGCCACGATCGACAACGCGACCACGCCGGCCGCCCCCTGCAACATCAATTTGCTTCGTATTTTCATGACGCCCTGATTAAGATTCCGGACCTTGAAAGCACCGGCGGCGAGTCCCCGCAAGGAGAACTCGCCGCCGATGCCGCCGAGGTATCGGAGGGCGGCCGCGCGACTTGAAGGCTGTTACATGAATTAGAGAAGACAAATGAAATGCCCCCTACGCGCTTCGCGCGCCCCCTTGGGGCGGCACTGGCGGACCGGCGAAGCCGGATCCGCTGTGCCCTGGAAGGGAGCGGCGCGTGCTCGTGAGGCTAGGCGAAGCTACCGGGCGGGTCGATGATTTCCACGGCTTCGACGGCGTCGCCGGGCGCGGCGCCGGCGGCCAGGCGCTCGAGGGCCTGCACGCCGCCGGTCAGCACCCTCACCCGCCGGTAGCCGGCCTTGATCAGGCGCTTGGCGACCAGGGCCGCGCTGGCTTCGTTGGGACAGGTGCAGAAGGTGACGATGGTGTGGCCGTCGGCGGGCGGCGGCAGCACCGATGCCGGCGGCCGGCCGTACAGCACGACCGAATGCGGGAACTCGCGCGGGTCGCGCTCGCGCGCCAGCGGCGAACGGGCATCGACGATGATCAGGTGCGGATCGTCGCCCGCCATCATGGTTTCGAGTTCCTCCGGCGAGATCCGCACCAGCCGGTGCAGCCGCACCAGGCGCCAGCGCATCGCCAGCGCCCAGACCAGGTAGGCGGCCGCCAGCACCGCCACGATGGCGACCGTCCAGCCGCCGATCCGGCTCACCGCGTCGAGCGTGGACTCGATCTGCCGGCTGAAGACCGCGCCGATCAGGATGTAGGTGCCGCTCCACAGCGCCGCGCCGATCGCGCTGAACAGCGCGAAGCGGCCGTAAGGCAGGCCGCGCGCCGCCGCGGCCGGCACCGCCAGCGCCGACACGCCCGGGATGAACTTGGCGAACGCGAGGATGGCCGGACCGTGGCGCAGCGCCAGGCCGTCGGCGCTAACCACGCAGGATTCGGCCGACAGCGACAGCCTGCACACCAGTCCCAGCAACTTGTGGCCGTAGCGCCGCCCCAGCAAAAACCAGCCGTGATCGGCGAGCTGGCTGGCGACGATGGCCGCCAGCCACAGTTCGACCGGCGACAGCCAGCCGAGCGCGGCCAGCGCCCCGCCGCCCACCAGCACCGGCGACACCGGTACCGGCAGTCCGCTCTGCTGCGCGAGCACGACCAGGAACACCAGCGGTATGCCGCCGTGTGCGAGCAGATCCAGTACGTTCATGCGCGGGCCTTTGCGGATGGGCGGACATTTTAAGCAATGGGGATGCCCGGGCGGTATTCAACCCGGCCGCGGACGGGCCGGCCGCGGCCTTTCGTTTCTGCAAGCTGAATTGTTGCCGCCGTCCGAAAAGTCATTTCCGGCCGCACCGCCTTTTTATCCGTGGCCGCGGGCTCATCTTGATTACAGGCCGCCGATCGTAACCCCACGCCAAGACCGGCTGCCTTTCCCAATGTCGCATTCAGGAGATGCACCATGAAGACCATCGCTTATGCCACACTGATCGCCGTTTCGCTGGCCGCTGGCGCCGCCCAGGCGCAAGGCCCGAGCCGCACGCAAGTCGTTGCCGAGATGAAAGCCGCGCATGCCGCCGGCCTGCCCGACATCGGCGCCGACCTCCCGGCCCAGCCCTTCCCTGAACGCCACGGCCTCGATCGCGACCAGTTCGGCCCGCAGCGGCACGTCGCGACCTCGCGCGCCGATGCCACCGGCCGCGGCGCCCGCGTCTCGTTCGATAACCCGGACAACGTCTACGCCGGCGACTGACGCGCACGGCAGGCAGGCGGCACATCGCCAAGTAACTCAATTCTGCGAAAGTGCTGCCTGATCCTGCAAACCTCATACCGTACGGTCGGCAGGAGCCGTGGAAATGGGTAATCTTCGGGAAATCCCTTTCCCTCTTACCCGTCTCCACGCACCATGCATAACGCCTTGCCCCTGGCGACCGTGCCTGACGACGACCATGCCCGCGGCCTGGAGCAATTGGCATCGCTGATTGCCCGTTTTACCGACACCGAAGGCAATCATCCCACCGCCATCCCGGCGCTCACGCTGCACCGGAGCACCACGCCCGGCCTGCCCTTCCACGGCGTCTACGAGCCCGTCCTGGCCGTGATCGCCCAGGGCGCCAAGCGCGTGACGCTGGCCGGCCAATCCTACGAATACGGCCAGGCGCGCTATCTGATCGCCTCGGTCGACCTGCCGGTCACCTCCCAGATCATCAAGGCCAGCCCGCAATCGCCCTATCTGTGCCTGACGCTCGGGCTCGACGTGCGGCGCATCGGCGAACTGATGACCGAAACCGGCATGCCCGAACCCAAGGCCTGCCGCGTCGGGCCGGGGCTGTCGGTGGACCGCCTGTCGGCGCCGCTGCTCGATGCCGTGCTGCGGCTGGTGCGGCTGCTGGACACTCCCGAAGACATTCCCATCCTGGCCCCGCTGATCGAGCGCGAGATCTTCTACCGCCTGCTGACCGGCAACCAGGGCATGCGCCTGCGCCACATCGCCGTCAGCGACAGCCAGAGCCAGCAGATCGCGCGCGCGATCGCCTGGCTGCGGAAGAACTTCGCGCGGCCGCTGCGCATCGACGACCTGGCCCAGGCCGTCAATATGAGCACCTCGTCGCTGCACCACCATTTCAAGGCCGTCACCGCGATGAGCCCGCTGCAGTACCAGAAGCAGCTGCGGCTGCAGGAAGCGCGGCGGCTGATCATGACCGAGCTGCGGCACGTATCGGCGGCCGCCCACCTGGTGGGCTACGAAAGCCCGTCGCAATTCATCCGCGAATACCGCCGGCTGTACGGCGCGCCCCCGATGCGCGACGCCAGCCGGCTGCGCGGCCTGGCGGCCGATCCCGGCGGCCGGCCGGGCTGAGCTTTCCCAGGCTTTCTCCTCCCTCGCTTTCAGTTTGGAGACTCTTCCATGTCCACCTCGTTCGTCCTGAACGGCAAGCCGGTCACGCTGGATGCCGATCCCGCCATGCCCCTGCTGTGGGCCGTGCGCGAACTGGCCGGCCTGCACGGCACCAAGTTCGGCTGCGGCATGGCCCAGTGCGGCGCCTGTACCGTGCACATCGACGGCCAGCCCACCCGCTCCTGCATCATGCCGGTGGCGGCCGTGGCCGGCCGCCAGGTCACCACCATCGAAGGGCTGCAAAGCCGCCCCGCGCGCGCCATCCAGGCCGCTTGGGTGACGCACCAGGTGCCGCAATGCGGCTACTGCCAGTCGGGCCAGATCATGTCGGCCACCGCGCTGCTGGAACACAATCCGGCGCCCACCGACGCCGACATCGACGCGGCGATGAACGGCAACATCTGCCGCTGCGCCACCTATAACCGCATCCGCGCCGCCATCCATACGGCAGCGGGCACGCTGAAGGGGTGAGCATGGAACGGACACTCATCGACCCGCAAGACGCGCTGCCGGGCACTTTGCAGGCTGGCCTGCCCGCCGCTCCCGACGGCGCCTCGCAACCCTCCCCGGCCGACATCGAACGGCCTGCCCGGCGCCGCTTCCTCCAGGCCGCCGCCGCGGCGGGCCTGACGATCGGTTTCCACTGGACCGGCCCCGGCCGCCGCGCCGAGGCGGCCGAAGCCGCCAAGCCCACGTTCACGCCCAACGCCTTCCTGCGCGTGGCGCCCGACGGCACCGTCACCGTCATCTCCAAGCACGTGGAAATGGGCCAGGGCGCCTACACCGGCATCGCCACCATCGTGGCCGAAGAGCTGGATGCCGACTGGAGCAAGATCCGCGTCGAAAGCGCGCCGGCCGACGCCGCCCGCTACAACAACCTGGCCTTCGGCCCGATGCAGGGCACCGGCGGCAGCACCGCCATGGCCAACTCCTGGATGCAATTGCGCGAGGCCGGCGCCACCGCCCGCGCGATGCTGGTGGCTGCCGCGGCCGACACCTGGAAAGTGCCCGCCGCGCAATTGAGCGTCGAGCGCGGCGTGGTGCGCCACGCGGCCAGCGGGCGCCAGGCCGGCTTCGGCGAGCTGGCGGCCAAGGCCGCGGCCATGCCCGCGCCCAAACAGGTCGCGCTGAAGGACCCCAAGGACTTCCGCCTGATCGGCACGCGCCTGCCGCGCGTGGACGTGCCGCCCAAGACCGACGGCACCGCGCAGTTCACGTTCGACGTCGTCTTCCCCGGCATGCGGATCGCGCTGCTGCAGCGGCCGCCGCGCTTCGGCGCCAAGGTCAAATCGTTCGACGCCAAGGCGGCGCGCGCGGTGCCCGGCGTGCGCGCCGTGGTGCAGGTAGAGCGCGGCGTGGCGGTGGTGGCCGACACCTTCTGGGCCGCCAAGACCGGCCGCGACGCGCTCAAGATCGAGTGGGACGACAGCAAGGCGGAAAAGCGCAGCTCGGCGGCGATCATGAACGAATACCGCCGGCTGGCCGACGCCGGCAAGGGCCTGCCGGCGCGCACGCAGGGCGATGCCGCCGGCACGCTGCGCGCGGCCGCGGCCGGCCGCCGCGTCAGCGCCGCCTATGAATTCCCCTACCTGGCCCACGCGCCGATGGAACCGCTCGACGCCGTGGTCAAGCTCGACGCCCACGGCTGCGAGATCTGGTGCGGCGACCAGTTCCAGACGATCGACCAGGGCAATGCCGCGCGCGTGGCCGGGCTCGATCCCAAGCAGGTCCGCATCCACACGCTGTATGCCGGCGGCAGCTTCGGCCGGCGCGCCAACACCGTCTCGGACTACGTGGTCGAGGCGGTCTCGATCGCCAAGGCGCTCGGCGCCGACGGCCGGCCGGTCAAGCTGCAGTGGACGCGCGAAGACGACATCCACGGCGGCATGTACCGCCCCATGTATTTCCACAAGCTCGAAGCCGCGCTCGGCGCCGACGGCATGCCCACCGCGTGGCGCCACGTGATCGTGGGCCAGTCGATCATGGCCGGCACGGTCATGGCCGACATGGTGATCAAGAACGGCATCGACGCCACCTCGGTGGAAGGCGCGGCCAACCTGCCCTACGCCATCCCCAACCTGTCGGTGGAAGCCATCGCCACGCAGACCGGCGTGCCGGTGCTGTGGTGGCGCGTGGTGGGCAGTTCGCACACCGCCTACGCGGTCGAGGCCTTCGTCGACGAACTGGCCCATGCCGCCGGGCAGGACCCGTATGCCTTCCGCCGCAAGCTGCTGGCGCAGCAGCCGCGCTTCCTGGCCGCGCTCGACCTGGCCGCGCAGCGCGCCGGCTGGGGCCGGCCGATGCCGGCCGGCAAGGGGCGCGGCATCGCGGTGACCGAAGCCTTCGGCACGGTGGTGGCGCAGGTGGCCGAAGTAGCGGTCGACGACAGCGGCCGCATCCGCGTCGAACGCGTGGTGTGCGCGGTGGACTGCGGCATCGCCATCAATCCCGACGTCATCGCCGCGCAGATGGAAGGCGGCATCGGCTTCGGGCTGGGCGCGGCGCTGTACGGCGCCATCACGCTCAAGGACGGCGTGGTGGAGCAATCGAACTTCGACGGCTACCAGGTCCTGCGCATGGCCGACATGCCCAGGGTCGAGGTCCACATCGTGCCGTCGCAGCAGAAGCCCAGCGGCGTGGGCGAGCCCGCCGTGGCGCCGATCGGCCCGGCGGTGGCCAATGCCGTGTTCGCGGCCACCGGCAAGCGCACGCGCGTGCTGCCCTTCGTCAATACCGGGGCGGCCTGACGCCGCTGGCGGCCGGCGGCCCGGCCTGGGCGGCAGAGGCCGCCGGCTTTCCGCCGGATCCGCTCCCGTCAGGGCAGGACGATCTGGGCCTGCGCCTGCTCGATCCGGCGCTCGGCGTCGCGCGGCAGCAGGAAGCGGTCCTGCACCAGCCGGTCGGCCGCCGTCCGCACGGCGGCCACATAGCCGGCCTGGTCCCCGTACAGCGCTTCCAGCGAAGGCCGGCCGTCGCCCGCGGCAATGCGGTCGGCCTCGGTCTTGTGGAAGGGAATGAAGCTGCCGGTGAGATTCGACAGGTCGACGATGCCGGGCGTGGCCACGTAGTTGAACTCGATGCTGGTGCCCAGCGGCGCCTGCACCTCGACGCCGCGGATGCCGGCGCGCGTCAGGCCGGTCGCGGGATCGACCTGCGGCACCATGATGGCGTACGCCGCTCCGACGCGCGGCGGGAACAGCGTGGCGATGCCGGATTCGTCTTCCGGGCGGAACTGCGGCCCGAAATCGAGCACCGAATAATTGTTGAACCATCCGCGGTAGGCGAAGTCGGGGACCGCGGTCGGCACGCCGCCCACGTTCCACGAGACGCCCTTCATTGCGGGAAAGGCCAGGTCGGCGGGCCGCACCAGCGTGCCGTCGGCGATCCTGGGCACCTGGCTGTCGGGCGGGGCCACGTCGCGCACCACCCAGTCCTCCAGCGCGATGAACAGGGCGCGGAACGTGTCGGTATGGTGGGCCACCGTGCCGGCGGGATACACGTTGCGCGACGGCGCGTAGCTCACGCCCGCGGTGCCGCCGTTGCCGCCGTGCTGGGTGCTGGAATAGTAGTAGATGCGCGCGTTGGCGGGCTGCGCGAGATCGGCGGTGCCGTAGGCGTCGGTCAACACCGGCGAACCCTGCAGCTGCCAGAACTCCGTGCCCGACAGGCCCAGGAAGAACTTGGGGCAGGTATCGGTGGCCGCGCACCGCGTCATGACGCCGCCCTTGCGGCCCGTCAGCGGGTCGACGTAGTCCTTGTCGAGCGCGCGCGGCGCGGTCTGGCCGAAGGCGGTATTGTCGGTGCGCAGCCCGCCGCCCCCGCCCGGCACCGCGAACCTTGTGTTGACATTGGTCTGCCTGGCCGCGACGTGCGCATAGATGCCGTCGAACACCCGGCTGCCATCGAGCGCCTGGTTGAAGCCCAGGTGCAGGAAGGTTTTCATCGCATTGCCCGACTGCGAGGTGCCCTGGCCGATCGCGTACGCGATGCGGCCGGCCACCGGATTGGGGTTGCCGGCCGCATCGGCCGCCGCGTGGCGAAAGAACCCGACCGTGTCGCGCAGCGCGGCCAGGCCCACGCCCATTACCTTCGGATCCTTGGCCACATAGACCAATTCGTACAGATAGCGCGGATCGAAGCCCTCTTTCAGGCAGACCTTGCCCGGATCGGGCGTGCCCGGAAACGGGTTCCCGGCGGTGTCGCAATCGGCGAATTTCCAGTCCGATGGCGGGATCGCCTCGCGGGCATCGTTGCCATTGACACGCCGGGTCAGCGAATAGCCCGGCAGCGTGTTGTCCATGCTGGCCGGCGCGTAGGGAATCATCGTGCCGTTGAACACGCCGCCGGGCAGCGCCATCGCCACGGCCGGCGCCGTGGGCACCAGTTCCGCCCGGTAGGCGCCGGTGATCGATGAACCATCGGGGTTCTTCGCCACCGGCACGGTCACTGTGAGCCGCGCCGGGCTGCTTTTCGGCACGTCGCCCTGCCACGCGGAATACAGGATCACATAGCCGCGTTCGAGGTAGACAGCGTCGCTCGGCACGGCGGCCGGGTCGATCATGGTCAGGATGTTGCCGCGGTTCGGCGCATCGTAGCGCAGCACGCCGCTCGCCTTGCTTGGGTCCTTGGGCTTCAACAACACGAAATCCGCCTTGTATTCGACCATCCCGCGCGCGTTGACGGGCGCCAGTTCCAGATCCTGGATGATGGCGTTCTTCGGATCCTTGGGATCGACCTCGCCCTCGATGACGCCGGTCAGTTTTTCGTAGGCGCCGACCGATCCGTAGCTGCCCGGAAAGTCTTCGGTAGACGAGATGGAAAGCCTGAGCGACGGCGTGTTCGCCTGCGGTGGCGGATCGGAAGCCGGCGGCGCATCGTCGCCGCCGCAGGCGCCCAGCCATGCCATGCCGCATGCGACGGCCACTCTGGCGATGGAACGGAAGAATTGTTTCATGTTCGTCTCCCCTCTGTGTTTGTCTTTTCGTGGCGGGTGGCGCGCTATTCCGCCTGGATGCCCGCCGCCCGGACGACACGGCCCCATTTGTCGGCTTCGCGCGCCTGGAAGGCCGCCAGTTCCTCGGGCGTGGTCGTGAAGGCCTCGCTGCCGCTGTTCTTGAAGAAGGCGGCCGCCGCCGGCGTGGCGGTGGCGTGCGCGAGCAGCTGCCTCAGCCGCTCGACGACGGAGGCCGGCGTGCCGGCCGGCGCATAGGCGGCGAACCAATAGCCCATGTCGTAGCCCTTGACGCCGGCCTCGTCGATGGTCGGCACGTCGGGCAGCTGCGGCGAGCGCTTCAGCGTCGACACGCCCAGGGCGCGCAGCTTGCCGGCCTTGACCTGCGGCACGCCGGTCGACATGTCGGTGATCATCAGGTCGATCTGGCCACCGAGCAGATCGTTGATGGCCAGCGGATTGCTTTTGTAGGGCACGTGCACGATGTCGGTATGGGTCATCTGCTTGAGCAGCTCGCCGGCGACGCGGCTGGACGAACTGCCGCTGCCGAAGGTCAGCTTGCCGGGATTGGCGCGCGCCGCCTCGACGACGTCGCCCACCGTCCGGTACGGCGACTTGACGTTGACCACCATCACCTGGCTGCCCGTGCCGAGCGCAGTGATGGGCGCGAAATCCCTGACCGGGTCGTAGGGCAGCTTCTTGTACAGATGCTGGGCGGCCGCATGGGTGGAGTTGGTGGTGATCAGCACGGTGTAGCCGTCGGGCGCGGCGCGCGCCGCCGCCTGGGCGGCGATCAGGCCGCCGGCCCCGTCGCGGTTGTCGATGACGGCCGGCTGGCCGGTGTCGGCGGTGACCGACTGGCCCAGCGCGCGCGCCAGCAGGTCGGTGGCGCTGCCGGGCGAGAACGGCACGATGAAGGTGATCGGCTTGGCCGGAAAAGTCTGGGCGGCGGCCGGGCCGGCCAGCGCCAGGCCCGTGGCGAAGGCCGCGGCCAGATGCAGCATGGAACGTCTGGGCGTGAACATCGTGTCGTCTCCTTTTGAACGATTGCTTGTTGTGGGCGGACGGCGCGCGAAGCGCCGGGACGCCAGAGCGAACGCCTTATGGCGCCTGCGGCCCGCCCGCCAGGAACGGCGCCAGGCCGGCATCGATATCGATCGTCATGTCGAGCAGCAGATAGGACAGTGCCTTGCCATGGCTGTCGAGGTTGAGGGCCTCGTTGACGCCGCCGTCGAGCGCGTCGTCCAGGACGAAATTCATTGCGTGCAGGCCGGGCAGCACATATCGCGTCACCCGGCTGGGCCGGCGCCATGCGAACTGGCGCATGACAGCCGCCTCGGTTACCTGGCCGCACAAGGCGGGCCACAGCGCCGGGTGCCAGGCGATGACGCTGATGTTGGAGCGATTGCCCTTGTCGCCGGTGCGCCCGTGCGCTGCGCGGTACAGCGGCACGGTGAGGATGGAGGAACGGGAAGCCATGGCTTCACTCCAGGATGTCGAAACGGTGGACAAGCACGTCGCGCGGCACCAGCCCCGACCAGGTGCCGAGCCGTGGCCGCAGCGAGGTGCGCACCCCGCCGCCACCGGCCGGGCCGCAGCAGTACAGCGCCGTCACTTCGCGGGTCAGCCGCTCGGCAACTTCGCGCTCGGGATGGCTGGTGGCTGCCCTCAGGCGCACGTCGCGGGCATCGTGGGCCGGCATGCTCGCCATCAGTTCGCCCGCGTCATCGGCGAACACGCTGGCCACGCCGATCAGGTCGATGCGCAGACGGCCGCCGCTCGCCAGCCGCCGCCGCAGCACGTCGCCAGCCAGGCGGGCGCGCGCCTCGGCGCGCGGCCCGGCATAGGAAATCTCGCCTTCGGCCAGCCAGCCGTTTTCATAGCAGACGTTGAGCTTGAGCGAGGCCGGGCGTGGATGGCCCCGCACGCCGCTGAGCCGGACGACATCGGGGGCCAGTTCCGTCACTCGCGCATCGCCCAGGTCCGCGACCACGTCCGGTGTCAGGTAGGCGGCGGGGTCATGGATTTCGTACAGAAGCTGTTCCTTGACGGTGTGCGCCGTGACGCAGCCGCCTGTGCCGTCCGCCTTGGTGACAATGCAGTCGCCTTCGGCATCGATCTCGGCGATCGGATACCCTAGCTGGGCCAGTCCGGGGACATCCTTGTAGCCCGGATCGGCGTAGTACCCCCCGCAGA
Organism: Pigmentiphaga soli; assembly: GCF_039541095.1. Classification (NCBI taxonomy): domain Bacteria; kingdom Pseudomonadati; phylum Pseudomonadota; class Betaproteobacteria; order Burkholderiales; family Alcaligenaceae; genus Pigmentiphaga; species Pigmentiphaga soli. The sequence goes on along the minus strand of NZ_BAABFO010000007.1, from coordinate 181,743 downwards.
CCTGCGCGCCGCACTCCAGCAAATGGCCGGCCATCGTCGCGCGCGCCAGCCTGTCCCAGTCGTCCATCGCCCAGCCGAAATGCGCGAGGGCCGGACCGAGGACCAGCGACGGATCGGCCACGCGCCCGGTGATCACGATGTCGGCTCCCGCCCCCAGGGCCTGCGCTATGGCTTCCGCGCCGAGATAGGCGTTGGCGCTGGCCAGCGCGCCGGGCAAGGCCGGCACGTGGCGGGCCAGCACGTCGGCGCGGGCGCTCAGGTCGTCGCCCGATACCACGGCGATCCGCGGGCTGCGCAGCCCCAGCGAAGCGGCCAGGTCCCGGATGCGCAGCGCGGCGCCGCGCGGATTGGCGGCGCCCATATTGCTGACGATGCGAACGCCGTGCTCCAGGCAGCGGGCCAGCACGGGCACCAGCAATTCGTCGAGCAGTGGTTCATAGCCCGCCGCCGGATTCTGCCGCCGCGCCAATTGCGCCAGCGCCAGCGTGCGCTCGGCCAGCGTCTCGAAGATCAGCACCGACGGGCCGCCGCGCCTGATCAGCGTATCGACCACCGGGCCGGCGGCGTCGGTGCGATCGCCGGAGAATCCCGCCGCGCAGCCGACCAATAGGGAAGAACGAGCCATACCGACGATTGCCTTGATGGCGCAGACCCCGTGCCCGCGCGGACCGTCGACAATTTATGCGTGCGCATTTATTCTGTTAAATCGATATTTTGGATAAATAAATTTGCCATGCAAATCAATCTGTCCACCCGCCAGCTGCGCGCCTTCGTCGCGCTGGCCGAACAGCGCAGCTTCACGCGCGCTGCGGCGGAATGTCATTTGTCGCAGCCGGCCTTCAGCGCGCTGATCGCGGCGGTGGAACAGGAGGTAGGGGCAAGGTTGTTCGTGCGCACGACCCGGAGCGTCGACCTGACCCAGGAGGGCGCGGTGTTCGAGGCCTCGGCGCGCCAGTTGCTCGCCGACTTCGAGGCCTCGCTGGCCAACGTGCGCGACTACGCGCAGAAGCGCCGCGGACGGGTGTCGATCGCCGTGCTGCCCTCGCTGGCCGCCGGCTGGCTGCCCGGCATCCTGGCCCGCTTCCACGCCGAATACCCTGGCATCGAATTGAACGTCTCGGACGTGCTTTCCGAGCCGTGCATCGATCTGGTCAAGACCGGCGCCGTCGATTTCGCCCTGGCGGCCACACAAGGCCAAAGCGCGGAACTGAAGACCGAAGCCTTCTGCAGCGACCTGTTCCATCTGGTGTGCCGGCGCGGCCACCCGCTGCTCCTGGCGCCCCGGCTCAGGCTCAAGGACCTCAGCGCCTACCCCTTCGTGCACATGGCGCGCCACAGCAGCGTGCGGCAATATCTGGAGGCCGCGCTGCATCCGCTGAAAATGAATACCCTGATGGAAGTGGAACAACTGGCCACGGTCATGGGCATGTTACGCGCCGGGCTGGGCATCAGCGCCGTGCCGGCGTTGACCCTTTTCCACTTCCGCGACCGCGCGCTCGACACCCGGCCTTTGAATGCGCCAGGGCTCAAGCGCGACCTGTTCCTGATCCGGCGCGCGGACCGCCAGCTTTCCACCCCGGCGCGCGCGCTCTACGAAAGCGTCATGGCTGCCACGCCAGGCGACCAGGCATGAAGCCGGGACGAACGAAAAGGCCGGGCGGATCCCTACGGACACCGCCCGGAAAAGAGGTGGAACAGGAAACGGGCCCGGCCTTGCGGCCGGGGTCAGACCCGGACGCTCACTCTGCGTAATCGGCGCAGATGGCTTCCATGGCCATGGGCAGCGGCACGCAAGCCGCAAACCCGAGCGGCCCTGCCGGCAGCTCCGACTCGGTGCTGCCGACGGCCGCGCAGCGCTCGGGCGGCACGCCCAGCGTACGTAGCGCCACGTCGTAGGGCTCCTGCCCGGCCGGCCCGGCGGGGTCGGCCGCGCCGGCCACGATCACCGAGAAATAGTCCAGGCTGTCGGCGCCGAAATGGCGATCGAGCACAGAGCCCAGGCGCTCGGCCGACAGGCCGGTGATCAGGCCCAGCAGATACCCTTCGTGCTGCGCGCCGCGCAGGAAACGCTCGATCGTGCGGCGCTGCTCGGCGGCCTGCCGCGACTCCGGGGCCTCGTCGATCTGCTCCAGGAGATGATCGAAATTGGTGACGACGGCTTCGATGCTCATGGGACGGTCCTCCTGGATTCGCGCCGCGTCCGGTTGACGACGGCATGGGAAGGACTATAGAGTTGGGACGTCTTATTGACCAGTTAATGTTTTTTGTCGATATATAAGTTTCATCTTATATATTGGCGCAACATCCCCATGCGATGCTGAAAACCGCCACTTTCCGGCAGCTGAAAACACTGCACACCGTCGCCACGCTCGGCAGCGTGTCGCGCGCGGCCGAGGAACTGCACCTGACCCAGCCGGCGATCTCGGTGCAGATCCGCATGCTGGAGGAATCCGCCGGCGCGCCGCTGCTGCAGCGCGTGGGGCGCGGCGTGCAGCTCACCAGCGCCGGCGAGGTCCTGGCGCGCTATGCCTCGGAAATCCTCGACCTGTGGACGCAGGCCGTCGACGAGGTCGGCGCGCTGCGCGGCGAATTGGGTGGCATGCTGCGTATCGGCGCCATCACCACGTCGGAATACCTGATCCCGCCGGTGCTGGTGGAATTCACCGAGCGGCGCCCCTCGGTCAAGGTGAAGTTCAAGGTCGGCAAGCGCGACGAGATCGTCAGGATGCTGGCCACGCACGAGATCGACCTGGCCGTCATGGGCAGCCCGCCGCGCGAGATTCGCACCGTCTATACGCCGTTCGCCAAGCACCCGATGGCCTTCGTGGCCTCGCCTTCGCACCCGCTGATGAAGCGCAAGCGGCTGTCGCTGAAAGACCTCGAATCGGCCAACCTGCTGGTGCGCGAGCACGGCGCCGGCACCCGCTCGGCCATCGAAAGCCTGTTCCGGCTCGGCGGCTGCAAACTGCACATCGGCTCGGAGCTGTCGAGCAACGAGGCCATCAAGCAGCTGGTGAAGGCCGGGCTGGGCGTGGCTTTCCTGTCGATGCACGCCTGCGCGCTCGAATTCCAGGCCGGGCTGCTGGCGCTGCTGCCGCTGCCCGGCAACCCGATCGAGAAAGACTGGTTCGTGATGCACGCCTCCGACAAGCGCCTGCCGCCGGTGGCCGCGCTGTTCCGCGATTTCCTGGTGCAACGCGGCGCGGCGGCCGCCCCGCTGGTGCGGCCGTCCGCGCCCCGGCGCGCGGCCTGAGCCTGCCGGCGCGGCAAGGCGGGTACGTCGCTTGCTCGCCGCTTCGTCTCCCGGCAGGCGGCGCCCGCGATTGACCTGCGTCAAGCGCCGCCGCGCCACGGGCGCATATGCTGGGTACCCCTGGTTCGGGCTCCGATTGGCCCGCCGGCCGTTTGTTACCCACAAGGAGGCGACGCCATGCAGAAAATCCTCGTTCCCATCGACGGTTCCGACAATTCCGTCCGGGCCTGCCGCGAAGCGTTGCGCATGGCCGGCGGCAACCCGGCCGAGGTGCATCTCGTGAACGTGCAGCCGCCGGTGCTGTCTGGCTACGCGGCGCGTTTTCTGAACGAAACCCAGATCCGCGACTACTACGAGTCGGAAGGCCGCAACGCGCTGCGCGCCGTCGAGCCGCTGCCGCAGGCCGACGGCGTCACCTACGTGCAGCGCATCGAGGTGGGCCACCCGGCCGATACGCTGGCGGCCTACGCCAAGCGCCGCCAGTGCGACCGCATCGTCATGGGCACGCGCGGGCTGGGCTCGCTGTCGGCCGCGCTGCTCGGCTCGGTCGCCACCAAGGTGATCCACCTGGCCGAAGTGCCCGTTACCCTGGTGAAATAGGCGCGCCAGGGCGCAACGGCCGGCGGCGCGCCGACCGCGGCGCGGTCCGGGCCGGATGTCACAGGCCGTTCACATTCGTGCCGCATTCTTGCCTCGTTTTTGCCCGGACAGAGGGATCGCGACGGCACGATGACAACGATAGACCTGGTGTATTTCAATGCCGGCGGCGGACATCGGGCCTCGGCCCTGGCCATTCGGCAGGCGGTGCAGGAACTGGGCCTGCCGTGGACGATTCGCCTGGTCGACCTGTTCGAAGTGCTCGATCCGCGCGACCTGTTCCGCAAGGTGACTGGCCGGCGGCCCGAAGACCTGTACAACGGGCGCCTGGCGCGCGGCTGGACGATGGGCATGGCGCAGGAGCTCAAGCTGCTGCAGGGCGGCATCCGCCTGTGCCACCGGCCGATGACCGCGCGGCTGCGCCGCCACTGGGCGGCCTCGGCGCCCGACGCGGTCGTTTCGCTGGTGCCCAACTTCAACCGCGCGCTGTACGAAAGCCTGGGGGCCGTGCGGCCCGGCGTGCCCTACGTCACCATCCTGACCGACCTGGCCGATTACCCGCCCCGCTTCTGGATCGAACGCGGCCAGCGCCAGCACATCGTGTGCGGCACCCCGCGCGCCGTGGCGCAGGCGCGCGCGATGGGATACGCCGACTGGCAGGTGCACGCGACCTCCGGCGTGGTGATCCGGCCCGATTTCTACCGGCAAACCCCCATCGACCGCGCAGCCGAGCGGCGCCGCCTGGGCCTGGACCCCGGCCGCCTGACCGGCGTGGTGCTGTTCGGCGGCCACGGCTCGCGCGCCATGCACGCCATCGCGCGCCGGCTGCCGGACGTCCCGCTGATCCTGCTGTGCGGCCACAACCGCGCGCTGGCCGCGCAGCTGCGGGCCATGAAAGCCGAGGCGCCGCGGGTGGTGCTGGAGTACAGCGGCGACATCCCCTACTACATGAAGCTGGCCGACTTCTTCATCGGCAAGCCGGGCCCAGGCAGCATCAGCGAGGCGGTGCGGCAGGGGCTGCCGGTGATCGTGGCCAGCAACCGCGCCACCATGCCTCAGGAGCGCTACAACGCGCAGTGGATCCGCGAGAACGGCGTGGGCCTGGCGGTGCCCAGCTTCCGCTCGATCGGGCCGGCCGTGGCCGAACTGTGCCACGGGCTCGATCGTTTCCGCGCCAACGTGGCGCGCATTGACAATCGCGCCGTGTTCGAGATCCCCGACATTCTGGCGCGCATCCTGGAAAGCGGCGCCGCCGCCGGGCGCGACGCGGCCTAGAACCGCTCCCCCGCCCGCTCAGACCCGCCGCGCCGTCCAGTCGCCGCCCTGGCCTCCGGTGGCCTTGCCCGTCATCCGGTCGCCGTCGACCGTGCCGCTGTAGCGCGTGCCATTGACGGTGAAGGTGATGCGGCTGCCTTCCAGCTTGCCGTCGGCGATCCGCGCCGACCCCAGGGTGCCGTTCAGCATCTGGTACTGCTGGGTCAGCCTCAGCTCCTGGCTGCCCAGCCGCCACGCCCCCTGCACCCTGGCCGGCACGATCCACATCAGCGCCGTGCACCAGGTCTGGCAATCGCCCTCTACCTTGGAGCTGCGGTCGGGGCTCCAGTCGCCCATCGTGAACGAATTGGAAACCACGCGGGTGCCCGGCTTGAGCTCGAGCAGGCGCGGACGCAGCCGTTCGTTGATGGTGGGCAGCAGGAACATCGTGATGACCTGGGCCTGCGAAAAATCGCTCTCGAACAGGTCGGCCCGGACGAAAGTGGCGCGGTCGGCCACGCCCGCCTGCGCCGCGTTGCGGCGGGCCAGTTCCACCATGTCGGGGTTGTACTCGATGCCGTGCGCGCGCAGGCCGCGCTTGGCGGCCGTGATGACGGTGCGGCCGTCGCCCGAACCGAGGTCGATCAGGTAGTCCTGCGGGGTCACCTGGGCCATGTCGAGCATCCGGTCGACCAGCGCCTGCGGGGTCGGAACCCAGACGACGTCCTTGCCGGCCTGGCCGACCTCCGGGGTGTAGCCGGCGGCCGGCGCCTGCGAAGTCGCCTGGGCCCCCTGGCTCTGGCCCTGGACAATGGCCGGCAGCGCCAGCGACAGCGCTATCAGCGGCGCGAACAACGGGACGGCGCGGCGGCGGGCCCGCGGCTGCCGGCCGGCGGCCGGGGGGTTGATCCGTGGCGACGAAAAGCGGAGCTGCGCGTGCATGGTGGTTCTCCTCTTCGAGCGGGGCAGGAAGCCCGGCAGCCGCGGCGCGGCGCCGGGACACCGCCGGCGGAGGACGCTGCCGCCGGGCGATGCAGGAAGTGACCGCATAGGTGGCGCCAAGTTCAGCAGAACGTCAGGATCGGCGCGGCGATGCGGCCGGCCTTCCGCCGGAAAGGAAGGCGAAACGCTTGTATTACTCCATTACCCTACGTTGGCGAATGTCCCGCGCCCCGGTACAGTTATCGGTGCCGAGCATCAAACTCTTGCCAAAAGGAGGAGGCGCAATGAAGGGAGACAGGGATATGAACAGGTGGCAGCGCTGGCGGGCCAAGCATTGGGACGAAAGACTGGTCCCGGGACGGGTGGTGGGCTGTGTGGTGCTGATGCCCAGCTTGCATACGCCGCCGTTGCGGCGGCGCGTCCGGGCGGCCTGGCGCGACGTGTGGGAGCACCGCTGGGTGGTGTTCGCAGTCACCGGCGGCCTGATCGCGGCGTCGATCCATTTCGGCTGACGCCGCCGCCCTGCCCTGCGAGCCGGCGCGAGGCGATGCGCCCCGTTCCGGCGACCGGCCGGCCGGTCAGTGCTCGGCGACCGAGCAGGCCTGCTCCGCGGTCGAATCGACCATGTCCTGCGCGGGTTCGAAGCCGAACTGGCGCGAGATGGCCTGGAACTCGCCGGACGCCTTCATTTTTCGGAACTCACGCTGGTAGGCATCGCGCAGGTCGGAATCGGTCTTGCGGAACGCCGCGCTGGAGCTGTGCTTGGGCGCGTCGGGAATCGGGAAGGTCACCTCCACCGGCAGCTTGCGCTGCATGTAGACGTGCTCGATGCCCGCGTGGTCCTGCAGGACGATCTGCACCTGCCCCGCCACCAGGCCGTCGATCAGCGCGTTGTTGTCGGGCAGTTGCCGGATATTGCCCGGCTCCACGCCGGCCGACGCGGCATAGCGCGACAGCGCGCCGCCGGTCGAAACCCCCACCACCAGCTTCTGCTTGACCAGATCGGCGATGGTTTTCGGCGCATTTTGCAATTTGCCCGGCAGCGAAACCAGACAGGGGCCGTCGGCAATCATCGGATCCGCGTAGCCGACCTGGGCGCAGCGCGCCTTGCTGATGGTCATCGCGGTCGAGATGAAATCGCAGCGGCCCGCCATCATGGCGGGAATCAGCTCGCCGAAGGTCGAGGTCATCACCTTGATCTCGGTAATGCCCAGCCGGCCCATGATGACCTTGGTGACCGTCGGCACGAAACCGCCCGGCGTGCCGTCCATCCCCACGCTGCTGTAGGGCGGAAAGTTGGTGATGCCGACCGTGACGCTCTTGGCCGCCTGCAGGCGCGCCAGCAGGCCCTGCTGCGCCCAGGCCGGCCTGATCAAACCCATCGCGGGCACCGCAGCCAGGCCCAGAAGCACCTCTCGGCGCGAAATAATGCGCGGCATGTCCTTTTCCCCCATGCAGTTTCAGTCAAAAATCGGAACCGGATTCATTTCGAGCCGAGGTTGTAGTACCACTGCCTCAGCTCGCGATAGGTCATCGTTTCGTACTGGGGCGGGTTTTCCGGCGAAACGCAGGTGGGCACGCATTCGATCACCGCATCGCCGCTGGGGCCGAAGAAAACCGGCACCGAATAGCGCTCGCGGCCGGCGGAATTGATCACGCGGTGCTTGGTCGACAGGTAGCGGCCGTTGGTCCAGCGCACCATGACGTTGCCGGTATTGATCAGGAAAGTGCCCGGGATATTCTCGACTACGCGCCAGTGGCCCGATGGCATCCGCACCGCCAGGCCCGGCACCGACGATTGCGCCAGCAGCGTCATGAAACTGTTGTCGGTATGCGGCGCGATGCCGTACTGGCGGTCGCCCACGCTTTCCTGCGGCGGATAATGCAACAGCGAAACGGTCAGGTGCGGCGTGGTGAAAAAGCGGTCGAAATAATCGGGCCGCAGGTCCAGCGACACGGCCCATAATGGCAGGAACGACCGGCCCAGTTTCTCGATCTGCAGCGCATATTCCTTCACCACGTCGCGGAACCCGGGCAGGTTTTCCGGCCATTTGTTCACCGGCCTGTAGTCGGGATGATCGGCGGGCAGTTCGCGCGAGATCAGGAATTTCGCCAGCAGATTGGGCTTGGCGTCGGCAACGATATTGACGTTGGTTTTCTTGCCTGCGGCGCGCATGGGCACGTAGCCGGTCTGGAAACTGTCCACGTAGCCGTGCGGCGTCTGCGCCTTCACTTCTTCCGGCAGCGAATGGAAACGGCGGGCCTGGGTGAACACGTTGTCCACCAGTTCCTGCGGCACGCCGTGGTTCTTGACGTAGAAAAACCCCACCCGCTGGCTGATCCGGCCCAGTTCGCGGGCCACTTTCGCGCGGCCGCTTTCGCTGCCCTCCAGATAGGGGGCGAGGTCCAGCACCGGAATTTCTTCGTCGGAGTCCGGATAATCCATCAGGCGCAGCTCTTCCTCGGTATCGGCGAGCACGCCTTTCATCGGATTCAAATCTACCTTCATGGTCTGTCTTCCTTCGGTTGCCGATTCGCCCGGCAGGCGCGCGCCTCAGCGTCCCTCGCGATCGATGATCGCGCGCAGGAACTGCCGGGTCCGTTGATGGGCGGGTTCCTTCAGAACCTGCTGGGGCGGGCCGTCTTCGACGATCGATCCGGAATCGAACATCAGGATCCGGTCCGCGAATGCGGCGGCGAAGCTGATCTCGTGGGTGACCATCATGATCGCCATGTCGTGGTCGTCGGTCAGCTTGCGCACGACCTGCAGCACCTCGCCCACCACCTCGGGGTCGAGCGCCGAGGTGATCTCGTCGAACAGCATGATGCGGGGCCGCAGGCCGATCGCCCGCGCGATGGCCACGCGCTGCTGCTGGCCGCCCGAAAGCTGGGCCGGCCGCTGGTCGAGGTGCTTGCGCAGGCCGACCTGGGTCAGCAGTTCCTCGGCGCGCTCGTTGGCCACGCGGATCGGCTCGCCCAGCACGTGGCGGATCGGCTCCCTGACGTTCTCCAGCGCGGTCATGTGCGGGAACAGATTGAACTGCTGGAACACCATGCCTACGCACTGCCGCACTTCGCGCGCTTGCCGCTCGTCGCCGGGCTTGCGCTTGCCGCCCTTGGGCCACAGGGGGCGGCCGGCAATCTCGATATCGCCGGCGTCCGGGCGGTCGAGGCCGATCAGCAGCCGCAGGATGGTGGTCTTGCCCGAGCCGCTGGGGCCGATCAACGCTACCCGCTCGGCCGGCCGCAGCTGCAGGCCGACGTTGTCGAGCACCCGGCGCGCGCCGTACGATTTGGTGATTCCGCGCATCTCGGCGATGGGCTCGGACGAAGGCGCGGCCTGCGACCGCGCGTCGTTCTGGAGATCGAGCAGTTTAAGCAAAGCGGCGCTCCACATATCGGAACAGAATGGCCAGCGGGTAGCTGATCAGCCAGTAGAGGATCCCGGCCATCGTGATCGGCTCCACGAAGCGGAAACTTTCATAGCCGGCGTCCATCGCCTGCCAGAACATTTCGGTCACGGTAATCGTGGACAGCAGCGCCGATTCCTTGAACATCACGATCACGTAGGTGGCCAGCATCGGCGTCACGATGCGGGCGATCTGCGGCAGGATGACGCCCAGCCACACGCGCGGCAAAGGCAGGCTCAGCACCAGACAGGCCTCCCATTGGCCCGGCGGCACGGCCTCCAGCCCGGCGCGGTAGATCTCCGACATATACGAGCTGTAATAGATGCCCAGCGCCAATATGCCCGCCGTCAGCGGCGAGAGTTTCAGGCCGGCGAGCGGCAGCACGTAGAACCAGAAAAACAGCTGCACGATGAGCGGCGTGCCGCGCAGGAAAATGACGGCGCCGGAGGCGGCCTGGCTGAGCACGGGCAGCCGCCAGATCCGCACCATGGTCCAGACGAAACCCAGCGCGGCGGCCACCAGTGAGCCGGCCAGCGTGGCCAGCACCGTCAGTTCCAGCCCCCTGGCCAGACGGGGCAGCAGCGAGAGCGCGTAGGCCCAATCCCAGGAAAAAGCATTCATTTCGACAGCGCCCAATCCGGAATCTGAGACTTGCCGCGCGTCCCGATCCGGGATGCGTCGCCGCGCCCGGCGGCCGCCGCGGCGTGCCGTTCCCACAGCCGCGCGGCCGAACCCAGCACCACCGAAAGCAGGAAGTAAATGGCCAGGGTCACCAGATAGATGCCGGCGGTGCTGCCCGTGGTCGATTTGATCTGCCCGGCCCGGAACGACAGTTCCTGCACCGTGACCAGCGACGCCAGCGAGGTGAATTTCAGAAGGGTGATGAGGGTATTGCCGAAGCCCGGGATGAGAATGGGCAGCGCCTGCGGCAGCGTGACGTGCCGGAATACGTACCAGCGGGAAAGATGCAGCGCGACCGAGGCCTCTTTCTGGCCGCGCGGCACGGCGTCGAACGAAGAACGGACGATTTCGGAGAAATAACTGCCGCAGTTCAGGCCCAGCACGAAAGTGGCAGCCCAGAATGGCGACAGCTGGAAACCGAACATCGGGAATACATAATAGGCCCAGAACAACTGGACCAGCGCCGAGGTGCCGCGGAAACCCTCGACGACGAAGCCGGCCAGGTATCGCAGCGGGGCATTGTGCGAAACGCGCAGCGTGGCCAGAATGAAGGCCGACAGCACGGCCAATACCAGCGCAGCGGCCGTCACTTCCAGGGTGACTTGCGTCCCTGTCAGAAGATAGATGAATATCGCGCTCAGGTCCTGCGAAGCTAACACAACATCTCCCGGATGACGTGCCGTTGGACTGCCGATTCATATATTCGTACAAATATTGGAACAAATACTAGATTCGTTCCAAATTTAAGTCAATAAATAATTTCGGCGCATCTGGCCACCATCAGTTATTCAGGATTCTGTTAGTTTCTTGGATACAAGAATCCCGCCCCCGGATAAACCGGGTTCTGTTTCGGAAGGGGGAGGGTGATTCCGCGGGGGGAAGGCGTCGTGGCCGACGCGCCCTCTCCGCAGCAGGTCTAGCCGATGCGGCGGGCGATCCAGCCGCCCCAGAACAGGCTCGAAAAAAACATGTCGGGCGCGGTGAACCCGGCGCCGGCCAGCAGGCCGGCAATGTCTCCGTCATCGGCCGGCGGGTCGGCGCCCTGCAGGATCTTGCCGATCTTGGCCTGGACCTCCTCCTCGGCCGTGCCGGCCATGCGCCAGCGCGTGGCCCAGGCCGACAGGAACAGCGGCCGGTCCGCGTAGGCGCCCCGGTTGCCCGCCAGGATGAAAGGCGCGCCCGGCTTCAATCGCGCGGCGACCTCCTGGAGCAGCGCGAGCTTGGCCGCGCGCCCCGGCACATGATGCAGCACGCCGATCAGCGTGGCGGCATCGAAGGAGCGCTCTTCGCCGAGCGTCTCGACGCCGCCCAGCTGCCATGAAGTACGGGCCGACAGGCCGGCGGCCTCCACCGCGGCCCGCGCGCTCGCCAGCATCGGCGCCGACGGATCGACGGCAGTGAAGCGCCAGCCGGGTTCCAGGCGGCCGGCGGCCAGCACTTCCTGCGCCGTGCCGCCGGCCCCCACGACCAGCACCCGGGCGCTGCCGCCATGCCCCAGCGATGCGGACAGGAGACAGGCGGCCAATTCGTGGCACGCCTCGTATCCCGCGAGCGCGATACGGCTCTGGACCGCGTATTCGCCGGCGCGGCCGGCGTCGAACTTGTCTGCTGAAGAGGTCATGAGCTAGTGCGCCAAAGCCTCGACCATCAGCACGTCCATCACGAAAGAGCCGTCGTCCTCGATCGCGAAATGCCGCTTCGTCTCGTCCGAGGCCGCCTTCTGCAAGGCCCGGATGGCGCGGACGTTTTCCTCGGGCGTGCGCATGCGCGCAATCCAGACGGGGAAATCCATGCGCAGCCGCCACGTGCGGCTGGCAGTGGGAACGAAACCGCTGCGGCCCAGCGCGGCGGCCCATTCGGCGGCCGTATAGTCGCGCACGTGCGAGGTATCGCGCAGCAGTTCGACCGCCTGCAGATGGGTGTCGAACAGCGCCGGGCCGGTCGAACAGATATCGATGAATACCGCCCGGCATCCTGGCTTGAGCACGCGCCGCGCTTCGCGCAGCCCGCCGTCGAAATCGAGCCAATGGTGGGCGGAATAGCGGCAGGCCAGGAAATCGAAACTGCCGTCGGCGAACGGCAGCCGCTCGGCCGCCGCCATCGCGGTCTCGATATTGGCCAGGCCGCGCTCGTTGGCGGTGGACGCCACCGCCGCCAGCATTTCGGACGACAGGTCGGCCGCCGTTACCTGCCCGGCATGGCGCGCCATCAAATAGGAAACGTGCCCGCCGCCGGCGCCCAGGTCCAGCGCCCGCGCGGGCTTGAGCTGGCCGACGAGCGCCTCCAGCGCTTCGAGATCCGGGCCCCGCGCGTGGACCGCGCTTTCGACATAGGCCTTGGCGCGCGGGCCGAACTGGGCCTCCACCGCCTTCTGGTGTGGGTTCTGCATCATCGACTCCTTTCATGTTGCGTGGAAGGCATTATCCGGGAGCCATAAGCTATTACAAGTCAGAACCTTATCCTATTATAATTCTCCACATGCTCGAAACGGACCAAAAACGCCTGCTGGGGGAATTCATCCGCGCGCACCGCGAGCGCGCCCGCCCTCCCGCGCCCGGGGGCCGCCGCCGCACGCCCGGCCTGCGGCGGGAAGAACTGGCGGCCATGGCCGGCATCAGCGTGACCTGGTGCGCGTGGCTCGAACAAGGGCGCCCGGTGCAGGCCTCGCCCGAAACCCTCGGCCGCCTCGCACAGGCGCTGGCATTGAACCGCGCCGAGCGCGCCTATCTGTTCGAACTGGCCGGCCGCCTCGACCCCGAACTGCCGGCCGAGCCCCGCGCCGACGCACCGCCGTCGCTGGTGGCTGCCGTGAACGCCACCCGGCATCCGGCCTATGGGCTCGACCGCCTGTGGAACGCCTGCTGCTGGAACGACGCCGCCGCCCACCTGTTTTGCGGCTGGCTGGATGGCGACCATCAGCGCAATCTGCTGCGCTTCATCTTCCTGGAGCCCGCCGCCCGCGCGCTGATCCCGCAGTGGCAGGACCGGGCGCGCAGGCTGCTGGCCGAATTCCGCGCTGACTACGGCCACATCTTCCGCGACGCCCACGTCAGGAATTTCATCGAGGCGCTCAAGAAGGAAAGCCCGCTGTTCGCCCGCACCTGGGACGACCAGGACGTCCAGCATCGCGAGGGCGGCCTGCGCGCCTTCGACCACCCGCGCGATGGCAGGCTCTGCTTCGAACAGCACACCTTCAGCCTGGCCGAACGGCCCGACTACAAGCTGGTCATGCTCACGCCCGTCGTACTATCCGATTGACGACGCACACGGAAGACGGGAGGCAGGCATGGCAACAGGCCGCATGGCGGGAAAAGTGGCATTCCTTACCGGCGGGGGCGCCGGCATCGCCCGGGCCACCGCCCTCGCGTTCGCGCGCGAAGGCGCGAAAGTCGCGCTGGCGGAACTCAACCGGGAGGCGGGCAGCAGCGCGGAAAAGGAGATCCGCGAAGCCGGCGGCGAAGCGGTCTTCGTCCACGCCGACGTGACCCGGGACGCAGACGTCGCGCGCGCCGTATCGCAAACGGTGGAGGCCTTCGGCCGGCTCGACGTGCTGTTCAACTGCGCCGGCGGCTCCTCGTTGAACGATGCGCCGGTCCATGAAATGGACCTGGAAGTCTGGCACCGGACCATCGCCCTCAACCTGCTCCATCCCTTCCTCTGCTGCCGGCACGGCATTCCCCACCTGATCGCGGCGGGCGGCGGCTCGATCATCAACGTCGGCTCCCACATGGGCCTGGTCGGGACGATCAGGCCGGCCTACGCGGCGGCCAAGGGCGGGCTGATGTCGTTCACGCAGACGCTGGCGGCGCAATATGCCGACCATGGCATCCGCGCCAACGTGCTGGCGGTGGGCACCGTGAGTTCGGAACGCAATGTCGCCCGCTACGCAAACCCGGAATGGCAACGGGCCAACCCGGCCGCCGCCGCCACCCGCGAACTGTCGAAAAAACTCTATCCCTTCGCCTTCGGCACGCCGGCCGACGTCGCCGCGATCGCGGTTTTCCTGGGCAGCGACGAATCGCGCATGATCACTGGCACGACAGTCGCTGCAGACGGCGGAAGGTCGAGCTATCTGAAGATCCACGCCGGCGGATAGCGGCGGCCGACGCCGCGTTCGGCCGCGCGTCCGGCAGGAACGCGCCCTAGGCGTCCAGCGCGACCTTGCGGAAAAAACCGTCCAGCACCGACTGCACCACCTCGTCCGGAACGTCCTGCGGGTCCAGCGTGTGGAAGAATTGCATGCCGTCGCACAACGCGACCAGGCCTAGCGCCAGTTGCTTCGGCGGCAGCGGCAAGGGCGTGCCGACCCGGGCCGCGAAACGGTCGATGTAGTCGATGATGGCCTGCCGCTTCTCGCGCACGAACTCGGCAAAGCGTTCCTTGAACTGGGGATCGCGCACCGCCTGCATGCGCGCCTCGACCCACAGCAGAAAGCATTTGTTGTCGCGGTAGATGGTGCTGTAGTACTGCAGGACGCGCGCTTCCATGTCGGCGGCCGAGGCATCGTCGAAAATGTCTTCCATGCCGCGCATGATCCGGTCGTGGTCGCGCCGCAGCAGGGCAAGGAACAGCTCGAGCTTGCTGTCGAAATTGGAGTAGAAGGCGCCACGCGTATAGCCGGCCGCCTCGGAGATCTCCTCGACGCTGGCGGCCGCCACGCCGCGTTCGATGAAGATGGACTGCGCGGCGTCCATCAGCCGCTGGCGCGTCTGGTCGCGGCTTTGCTCGCGGGTAAGGCGGATCCGGGTCATGGGGCGATGTTACCACCCGACTGTATCCGGATACAGCCATGCATTCGAACGTATCGTTGTCGCGAGCCGGACCGACTACCACCCGTTTCTTTGTTGCCACGCACTCAAATACATTTCTGTATCTGAATACAGAAACGCACTAGAATTCCGGAGTGTATCAAATCCCCTGGCAGGCTATCCGTGACCCCGACCCGCCGTTCCGCTGCCCTCCTGCGCCCCTTGCTGGGCCTGGCCCTGATTCTTCCCCTGATGCTGGCGGGCTGCGGCAAGAAGCCGCCGCCCGCCGCGCCGCCCAGGCCCGTGGTTGCCGTGGCCGCCACGGCCGACGGCCAGGCGCCCGGCCTGTCCCTGCCCGGCCAGATCGCGGCCCGCTATTCCACGCCATTGTCGTTCCGCGTGGCCGGCAAGATCGTCGAACGCAAGGTCCGCCTGGGCGATGTCGTCAAACCCGGCCAGATCCTGGCCCGGCTCGATCCGGCAGACCTCGCCAAGAACCTGGCCGCCGCCCGCGCCCAACTCGACGCAGCCCAGCACCAATTTGATTACGCCAGACAGCAACTGGAGCGCGACCAGGCCCAGTCGCGGGAGAATCTGATCGCCCCGGCGCAGATGGAACAGACGCGCAATGCCTACGCGGCGGCCCTGGCCCAGCGCGACCAGGCGGCGCAGCAGGCGGCGCTGGCCGGCGACCAGGTGAACTACGCCACCCTGGCGGCCGACCATGCCGGGGTCATCACCGCCGAACAGGCCGACACCGGGCAGAACGTGGCCGCCGGCCAGGCCGTGTACAACCTGGTCTGGAGCGGCGAGCTGGACGCCATCAGCGACGTGCCGGAATCCGCGCTGGCTTCGGTGGCCCGCGGCCAGCGCGCCACCATCACGGCCGGCGCCCTGCCCGGCCGCCGCTTCGCCGCGCGTGTGCGCGAGATCGCGCCGGCCGCCGACGCGCAAAGCCGCACCTACCGGGTCAAGCTCGGCATCGAATCGCCGCCGCCGGAATTGCGGCTGGGCATGACGGCCGACGTCGCCTTCGCCGCCCCCGACAGCGCGCCGTCCGCCACCTTCACGCTGCCGTCCACCGCCCTGTTCCACGATGGCCAGGACCCTGCGCTATGGGTGGTCAGGCCGGGCGACGACACGCTCGAATTGCGGCGCGTGCAGGTCGGCCGCTACGGCGAGCGCACCGTCACGGTAACGGCGGGCCTGCAGCCCGGGGAACGGGTGATGTGGCAAGGCGTGCATACCGTATCGGCCGGCGAGAAGGTGCGCGTGGTCGCCCCCCTGCATCCCGAGGACTTCGCGCGATGAGCCCCGCCAGCAACCCGCCGCCGCCCGGCGGCCCGCAGCAGGGCGAAGAACCGCACCGCTTCAATCTGTCGGCCTGGGCGCTGCGGCATCGCGCGCTGGTGACCTTCCTGGTGGCGATGGCCACCGTGTTCGGCATTCTCGCCTACCGCGACCTGGCGCAATCGGAAGACCCGCCCTTCACTTTCCGCGTGATGGTGGTGCAAACCGAATGGCCGGGCGCCAGCGCGCGCCAGGTGCAGGAACAGATCACCGATCGCCTGGCCCGCAAACTGCAGGAGATGCCGGCCATCGATTTCATCCGCAGCTCGTCGCGGCCGGGCGAATCGCTGCTGTTCTTCACCATGAAAGACTCGGCGCCCGCCAGCGAGGTGCCCGAGGAGTGGTACCAGGTCCGCAAGAAGCTGGGCGACATCGCCGGCACGCTGCCGGCTGGCGCGCGGGGCCCCTACTTCAACGACGAGTTCGGCGACGTCTACACCAACATCTATACCCTGGAAGGCGATGGCTTCACGCCCGCCCAGCTGCGCGACTACGCCGACACGCTGCGCACCGTGCTGCTGCGGGTGCCGGGGGTGGCCAAGATCGACTATTTCGGCGACCAGGAAGAACGCATCTACCTGGACATCCCGAATTCCCGCCTGGCCGGCCTGAACATTTCGGTGCCCCAGCTGGCGCAGGCCATCCAGCAACAGAACGCCGTGACCGGCGCCGGCACCATCACCACCGGCAACGACCGCATATTCGTGCGCCCCAGCGGCCAGTTCGCCAGCGTCCAGGCGCTGGCCGACATGCTGGTTTCCATCAACGGCCGCAGCTTCCGGCTGGGCGACATCGCCGACATCCACCGCGGCTACCAGGACCCGCCCTCGACCCAGATGCGGGCGGGCGGACAGCCGGTGCTGGGCATCGGCATCACCATGCAGCCCGGCGGCGACGTGATCCGGCTGGGCCAAGCGCTGGACGCCAAGACCGACGAACTGCGCGCCCAGTTGCCGGCCGGGCTCAAGCTGACGCAGGTTTCCAGCATGCCGCACACCGTGGCGCATTCGGTGGACGATTTCCTGGAAGCGGTGGCCGAGGCGGTGGGCATCGTGCTGGTGGTGAGCCTGGTGTCGCTGGGGGTGCGCACCGGCATGGTGGTGGTGATCTCGATCCCCATCGTGCTGGCGGTGACGGCCCTGTGCATGCACCTGTTCGACATCGGCCTGAACAAGGTGTCGCTGGGCACGCTGATCCTGGCCCTGGGCCTGCTGGTGGACGACGCCATCATCGCGGTCGAGATGATGGCGGTGAAGCTGGAGCAGGGCTGGAACCGCACGCGCGCCGCCGCCTTCGCCTACACCAGCACCGCCTTTCCGATGCTGACCGGCACGCTGGTCACCGTGAGCGGCTTCCTGCCCATCGCGCTGGCCAAGTCGTCCACCGGCGAATACACGCGTTCCATTTTCGAGGTGTCGGCCATCGCGCTGATCTCGTCTTGGTTCGCGGCCGTGGTGCTGATCCCGCTGCTGGGCTACAAGCTGCTGCCGGAGCGGCCGCGCCCGGCCGGCGACGGCCATGCTCATGAACACGAACACGACATCTACGACACCCGCTTATACCGGCGCCTGCAACGGTGGGTGGCCTGGTGCGTGGACCAGCGCTTCGCGGTGCTGGCCATCACCATCGTCCTGTTCGTGGTGGCGCTGGCCGGCTTCACGCTGGTGCCGCAGCAGTTCTTTCCCAGTTCCGACCGGCCCGAGCTGCTGGTGGACCTGCGGCTGCAGGAAGGCGCGTCGTTCCAGGCCACGCTGCGCGAAACCGAGCGCCTGGAAAAGGCGCTGGAAGGCCGGCCCGAGATTGACCACACGGTCAGCTTCGTGGGCACCGGCGCGCCGCGCTTCTACCTGCCGCTGGACCAGCAATTGCCCCAGCCCAGCTTCGCGCAGTTCGTCATCACCGCCAGGTCGATCGAAGACCGCGAGAAGCTGGCCGGCTGGCTGGGCCCGGTGCTGGGCGAGCAATTCCCCGCCGTGCGCACGCGCCTGTCGCGGCTGGAGAACGGGCCGCCGGTGGGGTTTCCGGTGCAGTTCCGCGTGAGCGGCGACGACATCGGCACGGTGCGCGGCATCGCCGAACGCGTGGCGGCCGAAACGCGCGGCGACGCCCGCACCACCAACGTCCAGTTCGACTGGGACGAACCTTCCGAACGCTCGGTGCGCTTCGAGGTCGACCAGCAGAAGGCGCGCCAGCTGGGCATCGGCTCGGCCGACGTTTCCGCCTTCCTGGCCATGACGCTGTCGGGCTACACCGTGTCGCAATACCGGGAGCGCGACAAGCTGATCGGCATCGACCTGAGGGCGCCCGAGCGCGAACGGATCGACCCTTCCCGCCTGGAAGCGCTCGCCATTCCCACGCCCAACGGTCCGGTGCCGCTGGGCGCCATCGGCCGCGCGCATGCCGAGCTGGAATACGGCGTGATCTGGGAACGCGACCGCCAGCCCACCATTACCGTGCAGGCCGACGTGCTGGGCGGCGCCCAGGGCATCGACGTGACTGGCGCGATCGATCGCAAGCTCGACGCCATCCGCGGCACGCTGCCGGTGGGCTACCGCATCGAGGTGGGCGGCCCGGTGGAGGAAAACGCCAAAGGGCAGTCGTCGATCAACGCGCAGATGCCCATCATGGTGATCGCGGTGCTGACCCTGCTCATGATCCAGTTGCAGAGCTTCGCGCGCGTCATGCTGGTGGTGCTGACCGCGCCGCTGGGCATGATAGGCGTGGTGGGCGCGCTGTTGCTGCTGGGCCAGCCGTTCGGCTTCGTCGCCATGCTGGGGGTGATCGCCATGTTCGGCATCATCATGCGCAACTCGGTGATCCTGGTCGACCAGATCGAGCAGGACATCGCCGCCGGGCACTCGCGCTTCGACGCCATCGTCGGCGCCACCACGCGGCGCTTCCGCCCCATCACCCTCACGGCCGCCGCCGCGGTGCTGGCGCTGATTCCCCTGCTGCGCAGCAATTTCTTCGGCCCGATGGCCACCGCGCTGATGGGGGGCATCACCAGCGCCACCGTGCTGACGCTGTTCTACCTGCCCGCGCTGTACGCCATATCGTTCAAAGTAAGGAGATGACCCCCTGCGCGCTTCGCGCGCCCCCCAGGGGCGGCACTGGCGGACCGGCGAAGCCGGATCCGCTGTGCCCTGGAGGGACGGGGGCCTGTTTTGGGCCGTGCGGGCAGCGTGCGGCACCGTGGAGAATCAGGATGACGATCGATTTCGTACCGCTGCTGCGCCGGGTCCGGCCGTGGGGGCTTGCGCTACTTGGGCTGACGCTGGCCGCCTGCGCGCTGGGGCCCGATGGCAGCCCGCCCGAAGCGCCGCGGCCGGCCCGCTATGGCGCGCAGCCTTTGGCGGCGCAGACGGCGGCCGCGGGTGGGGTGGCGCAGCGCTTCGAGGTGGGCGCCAGGCCGGTGCCGGAGTGGTGGAAGGCGTATGGATCGCCAGCGCTCGACGCGCTGGTGGCCGAGGGCCTGGCCAATAGTCCGGACCTGGCCGCGGCCGACCGGCGGCTGTCGGCCGCGCGGGAACAGTTGAAGGCGCAGATCGGCGGCAACCTGCTGCCTTCGGTCGAC
This sequence comes from Pigmentiphaga soli, assembly GCF_039541095.1. NCBI lineage: Bacteria > Pseudomonadati > Pseudomonadota > Betaproteobacteria > Burkholderiales > Alcaligenaceae > Pigmentiphaga > Pigmentiphaga soli. Next base: position 161,934 of record NZ_BAABFO010000007.1, on the reverse strand, counting down.
GCGGGCGCGGAAGCCAGCCGCGGGCGTCGCCTGGCGCTGCCCACCACGCCCTCGCCCACCGCGCTGTACAACCTGTTCGTGGGCCAGTTGCAGGCGCAGTACACCTTCGACCTGTTCGGCGCGGCGCGCTATGCCAATGCCTCGCTGGCCGCGCGCGTGGACCGGCAGGTGTTCCAGCTGGATGCCGCGCGCCGCGCGCTGGCCGCCAACATCGTCACCGGCGCCATCGATGCCGCGGTGCTGCGCGCGCAGATCGAGGCCACCGAACGGCTGGTCGCGCTGGCCGCGCAGGATGCGCGCGAGACCCAGCGCCGCCACGAGCTGGGCGCCGTGGCGCAGGGCGATGCGCTGGAAGCCCGGCGCAGCGCGGCCGCGCTGGCGGCCTCGCTGCCGGGCCTGCGGGCGCAATGGCAGGCGACCCGGCATGCGCTGGCGGTGCTGCTGGGCCGCACGCCCGACCAGGCGCCCGAGGATCTCGATATCTCGCAGCTGGCCACGCCGGCGCAGCTGCCGGTGGTCGTGCCCTCGGAACTGCTGGCCGCGCGTCCGGACATCCAGGCGGCCGATGCGGCGTTGAAGGCAGCCGCGGCCAACGTGGGCGTGGCGACCGCGCAGATGTATCCCAGTCTGTCGCTGTCGGCCACGATGGGCAAGGGCGGGTTCGACTGGTCCAGGGCATTGTCCGGCGCCGGAGACATCTGGACCGTGGGCGCGTCGCTGTCGATGCCGCTGTTCCATGGCGGCGCCTTGCGGGCGCAGCGCCGGGCCGCCCTGGCCGACTACGACGCGGCGGTGGACGACTATCGGCAGACGGTGCTGGCGGCGTTCCGCAACGTGGCCGATTCGCTGGCCCGGCTGGAACAGGACGCCGATGCGCTGGCCGCCGCCGATACGGCCAGGGAGGCCGCCGGCCGGGCTTTCGCCGATGCCAGGCGGCGGGTAGAGCTGGGGGCCGTCCCGCCTTCGGCGGCGCGTGCGCGCGAACAGCAATACCTGGATGCCCAGGTGCAGGCGCTGGCGCGCGCAGGCGCGCGATTGAGCGACACGGCCGCGCTGTTCCAGGCCATGGGGTCGATGGAATAAGCCCACCCCTACGCGCGCAAGGGATGGCCCACCCCTACGCGCTTCGCGCGCCCCTCAAGGGGCGATGCGGGCGGACCGGCGGAGCCGGATCCGCCGCATCCTGGAGGGGAACGCGGTGCATGCGTCGGGATATATGCTATTTTTGGGGGCTTCGAGAAGAGCTTCATACACCCGAGGGTCCATGGGCGTCGTTCAAACGATGGAAGCGCATCCGGCCGAAGCCGCGGCGGCGCCCGCCGCCGTCGCATCCGGCAGTTCCTTCTACAAGGCCATGCGCATTCTGCCGCGCGACCAGCGCGACGCAATGTTCGAGATCTACTCGTTCTGCAGACAGGTCGACGACATTGCCGACGGCGATGGCCCACGCCAGGCCCGGCTCCAGGCGCTCGAACAATGGCGCCGCGATATCGACCGGCTGTACGCCCCGGCCCAGCCGCCGGCTCGCCTGGCGGGGCTGGCCTCGGCCGTCGCCCGCTACGGGCTGGAGCGGCACGACTTCCTGGCCGTCATCGACGGCATGCAAATGGACGTGGAGGCCGCCATCGTCGCGCCCGACGCCGACACGCTGGACCTCTACTGCGACCGCGTCGCCAGCGCGGTGGGCCGGCTGGCCGTCAAGGTCTTCGGCATGCCGCGCGACGCCGGCCTGGCCCTTTCGCACCACCTGGGCCGGGCGCTTCAGCTGACCAACATCCTGCGCGACATCGATGAAGACGCCGGTCTCGGACGCGTCTACCTGCCGCGCGAGCTGCTGCGGGCGGCCGGCGTCGAACGGCCGGGCCCCGAGGCCGTCCGCGCCGCCGCGCTCGATGCCGCCTGTCTTGCGCTGGCGGCGCAGGCGCGCCGGCACTTCGATGCGGCCCGCGCCATCATCGCGCAAAGCCCGCGCCGCACGGTGCTCGCGCCGGCGGTGATGGCCGACGCCTACGGCCTGGTGCTGGCCAGGCTGGTGCGGCGCGGCTTCGCGCCGCCGCGCGCGCCGGTCCGGCTGTCCCGGCTGCAGAAGGCAGGTCTCGCGCTCTTGCTGCTGAGGCACCGGCTGTTCCGATGACCGGCAGCGCGCAAAGGATCGAATCCGGGCCGCCGGCGGCTCACGCGGCATCGGCCGCCGGCGCCTCCGCGCGGCTGGACCGCGGCATCGCGGCGGCCCGCGACGCCCTGCTCGCGCTGCAGCGCGACGATGGCCACTGGGTATTCGAACTCGAGGCCGACGCCACCATCCCGGCCGAATACGTGCTGCTGGTCCACTATCTGGGCGAGACGCCCGATCCCGGCCTGGAAGCCAAGATCGCCCGCTACCTGCGGCGCATCCAGGGCGCGCACGGCGGCTGGCCGCTGTTCGACGGCGGCGGCTTCGACATGAGCGCCAGCATCAAGGCCTACTTCGCGCTGAAGATGACAGGCGATGCGCCCGACGCGCCGCACATGGCGCGGGCGCGCGCGGCCATCCTGGCGCACGGCGGGGCCGCCGGCGCCAACGTCTTCACCCGCTTCCTGCTGGCGCTGTACGGCGTCATCCCGTGGCGCGCCGCGCCGGCCATGCCGGTGGAGATCATGCTGCTGCCGGCCTGGTTTCCCTTCCACCTGTCCAAGGTCTCGTACTGGGCGCGCACCGTGATCGTGCCGCTGCTGGTATTGCAGACCCTGAAGCCGCGCGCCCGCAATCCGCGCGGCGTCACGATCGACGAACTGTTCCTGGCCCCGCCCGACCACACCGTCCCGCCACGCCGCGCGCCGCACCAGAAACGCGCCGGGTTCGCGTTCTTTTCGGCGATCGATGCCGTGCTGCACGCCACCGCCCGCTTCATGCCCGGAAAGCCGCGCCGCCGCGCCATCCAGGCCGCGCTCGATTTCGTGGGCGAACGCCTCAATGGCGAGGATGGCCTGGGCGCGATCTTCCCGGCCATGGCCAATGCCGTGATGATGTACGACGCGCTCGGCTATCCGCCCGAGCACCCGCAGCGCGCCATCGCCCGCCGCTCGGTGGAAAAGCTGCTGTGCGTGGGCCAGACCGAGGCCTATTGCCAGCCCTGCCTGTCGCCCGTCTGGGACACCGCGCTGGCGGCGCATGCGCTGCTGGAAACGGGCGACGCGCGCGCCATCGAGCGGGCCGGCCGCGGGCTCGACTGGCTGCTGCCCTTGCAGATCCTCGACGTGCGGGGCGACTGGACCTGGCGGCGCCCCGGCGTGCGCCCCGGCGGCTGGGCCTTCCAGTACGCCAACCCGCACTACCCAGACGTGGACGATACCGCGGTCGTGGCCATGGCGATGGACCGAGCCGCCCGGCTGCGCGGCCGCCCCGGCGACTACGCCGAGGCCATCGGCCGCGCCTGCGAATGGGTGGTCGGACTGCAAAGCAGCAACGGCGGCTGGGGCGCCTTCGACCCCGAGAACGAATACTTCTACCTGAACAACATCCCCTTCGCCGACCACGGCGCGCTGCTGGATCCGCCCACGGCCGACGTCTCGGCGCGCTGCCTGTCGATGCTGAGCCAGCTGGCGTCCGATCCCGCGCGCGCGGCATCGGCCCGGCGCGCCCGCGACTACCTGCTCGCCTGCCAGGAGGCCGACGGCAGCTGGTACGGGCGCTGGGGCATGAACTACATCTACGGCACCTGGTCGGCCCTGTGCAGCCTGCGCGCGGCCGGCGAGCCGGTGGACGCGCCGGCCATGCGGCGCGCGCGGCAGTGGCTGCTGTCCATCCAGAACCCGGACGGCGGCTGGGGCGAGGACGGCTCGAGCTACAAGCTCGACTACTGCGGCTACGAGGCCGCTCCCAGCACCGCGTCGCAGACGGCCTGGGCCCTGCTGGGCCTGATGGCCGCCGGCGCCGAGCATGCACCGGCCGTCGCGCGCGGCGTCGATTACCTGCTGCGCACGCAGAATGCCGACGGGCTGTGGGACGAGGCGCGCTTCACCGCCACCGGCTTCCCGCGCGTGTTCTACCTGCGCTACCACGGCTATCGCAAATTCTTCCCGCTGTGGGCGCTGGCGCGTTACCGCAATCTGACGGTGCGCGACGCCTGTCCCGTTCCGTGCGGGATGTAAGCGTGGCCGGCGGCATGGTCCTGGTCGCCGCCGGCCTGGCCTTCGAAGCCGCCATCGCGGCCGGCGACGGGGTGCGGGTGGTATGCGGCCAGGGTACGGTCCTGGCCGCGCGCCTGCAGGCGCAGCTGGGCGCGCCACGGCGGGCGGAACCGGGCGGACTGCCCTGCGCCGGCCTGGTCAGCTTCGGCACGGCCGGCGGGCTGGTCGACGGCTTGCGGCCGGGCGACTGGATCGTGGCGCGCGCGGTGCGGCACGGCGGCGCGGTCCCGAGCGGCAGGTCCCGCTACCAGGCGGTCCCGTGCGACGAGGCCTGGTCGCTGGCCCTGCTGCGCGCCCTGCCCCGCGCCGTCCATGCCGACATCGCGGGCGTATCCGCCCCAGTGGCCGCCGCGGCCGGCAAACGCGCTCTGCACGCGGCCACCGGCGCCCAGGCCGCCGACATGGAATCGCAAATCGTCGCTGCCGCCGCGCTCGCCCACGGACTGCCCTTCGTCTGTTGCCGCGTGATCGTCGATCCCGTGGAACGCGACCTGCCGCCGGCCGCCCTGGCCGGCAGCCGTCCCGACGGTTCGGTAGACCTGCCTGCCGTGCTGCGCTCGCTGCTGCGAAACCCGAAGCAGTTGCCCGCCCTGCTTGCGGTGGCCCGCGACGCCAATCGGGCAAGACAGGCGCTGAAAGCGGGCCGCCGGGCGATCGGCCAGGGCTTCGATGGCATGGCGGGCTCTTGATCCGTATCATGCCCGACTCGCGGAAGGCGCACGGGCTCAGCGCGGCGCCTGCGCCCGCCCTTTCCACATTCCGCCGCGCCCGCGCCAGTGCTGCCAGGCCGAATCGAAGGTGAAGGCGGTGTAGAGCAGCGCCACGGCCGGCAGCACCGGGCCCCATAGCGGCGAGCGGCCGTAGAAGCGCAGCATGGGCTGGTAGGACAGCGCCATCAGCAGCCAGGCGAGCGCGCCCAGTCCTTGCGCCCCGCCGCTGGCGAACAAGGCCAGCAGCGGCGGTGCGACGAAGGTGAGCAGCAGCGATGCGATGGTGCCGGCGAGCAGCAGCGGCGAATAGTCGAGCTGGGCATAGGCGGTGCGGGCCACCATGCGGCGGATCTCGCCCAGGTGGTCGTAGGGGCGGACGCTGACGGCGCGGCGGGTCAGGCCGAGCCAGATGGCGCCCTGGGATTTCAGCCGGGCGGCCAGGGCACAGTCGTCGATGATCTCGCCGCGGATGGCGTCGATGCCGCCGGCGGCCTCCAGGGCCGCGCGGCGCACCAGCATGCAGCCGCCCGCGGCCGCGGCGATGCGCCGGTCGCGGCGGTTGACCCAGGCGAAGGGGTACAGCATCTGGAAGAAATAGACGAAGGCCGGGATCAGCGCGCGTTCGAACCACGCATCGCAGCGCAGCCTGGCCATCAGCGACACCAGCACGCGGCTCCCGGCCATGGCGCGCGCGACCAGATGGCGCAGATTGTCGGGGGCATGCGCGATGTCGGCGTCGGTCAGCAGCAGGAAATCCGGCGCGCCGTCCTGGTCCGGCCCGCCGCCGTTGTCTGCGCAGGCCGCGGCGATGCCTTGGCGCACGGCCCATAGCTTGCCGGTCCAGCCGGACGGCAGCGGCGCGCCGGCCAATACCTGCAGGCGGCCGGCCGCCCCCGCCCCGGCGGCCGCGGCTTGCGCCATTGCCGCCGTGCCGTCCGTGCTGTGGTCGTCGACCACCACCACTCGCAGCGGGCCGGGATAGTCCTGGCGCAGCAGGCTTTCCACGGCCTGGGCAATGGAGGCCGCCTCGTTGCGGGCCGGGATCACGGCCGTGACGGCGGGCCAGGCGTCAGCGCCGGACAGCGGCGGCGCGGGTTCGTTCCGGGGAGGCGACCCAGGCCCGGGTTGGTCGTCGCGTTCGCGCGCGCGCCAGAATCCCCCGCGTGCCGTCAGCATGACGATCCAGATCAACAGCGACACGCCGCCGATCGCCTGCGCCGCTGCGGTCACGGCAGATACCCCGCGCCGCGGAACCATGCCAGCGCGTCGCGCAGTCCTTCCGCATGGGGCCGGGCGGCATAGCCCAGTTCGCGGCGGGCCTTGTCGGAACTGAAGAACATCAGGTAGCGCGACATCTTCAGGCCGTCGACGGTCACGAAGGGTTCCTTGCCGGTGAAGCGCGCCACGCCCTGCGCGGCCAGCGCCAGCGGATACAGGGGCCAGCGCGGCAACTCGACGCGGGGCGGCCGGCGCCCGGCCAGCGCGGCGATTTCCCCCAGCATGTCGCGCAGCGTCACGTCGTCGCCGCCGAGGATGTAGCGTTCGCCGATCGTGCCGCGCTCGAGCGCCAGCAGGTGGCCATGCGCGACGTCGTCCACGTGGACCAAGTTCAGGCCGGTATCGACGAAGGCCGGGATCTTGCCGAGCGCCGCCTCGACGATGATGCGGCCGGTGGGCGTGGGCTTGATGTCGCGCGGCCCGATCGGCGTCGATGGATTGACGATGACGGCCGGCAGGCCGCGTTCGGCGATCATGTGCTCGACCAGGCGTTCGGCGGCCACCTTGCTGCGCTTGTAGACGCCGATGGCCTGCGCCTCGTCGGCCGGCGAGGTTTCGTCGACCGGCGCGCCGGCGCCGGCCGGCCGCACCCGCAGGGTCGCCACGCTGCTGGTGTAGACGATCCGCTCCACGCCCGCCTGCAACGCGGCTTCCATCACGGCCCGCGTTCCGTCCAGGTTGGCGCGCATGATGTCGTCCGGATCCGGCGCCCACAGCCGGTAGTCGGCGGCCACGTGGAACAGGTGGCGCACGCCGCGCAGCGCGCGCCGCATCGACTCGGGGTCGCGCATATCGCCTTCGATGGTGTCGGCGTCCAGTCCCCGCAGGTTGCCGCGTGGGCTGGTGGGCCGCACCAATACCCGCAACGGCCAGCCGCGCGCCAGCACGGCGCGGGCGACCGCCGCGCCGACGAAGCCCGAGGCGCCGGTCACCAGCACCGGATCGCCCATCAGGCCTTCTGCCGGCGCAGCTCGTGCAGCTTGATCTCGACGTGGCGCGAATACACGTATTCGGCCGGCCGCTGCTTGTCGAGCGACACGTCGGGCGCCATCGCGCCCTCGGTCTTGACGCCCTTGAGCGCGACGCCCAGCGCGCGCCAGGGGCGCTGCAGCGTGTCCTGCACCGCGGTTGCCTCGTAGCCGCTGTGCACCATGCAATCGGCGCACTTTTCGTAGTTGCCGGTGCCGTAGTTGTCCCAGTCGGTGGTTTCCATCAGCTCGGCGTAGGTCTTGGCATAGCCCTCGCCCAGCAGATAGCACGGCCGTTGCCAGCCGAACACCGTGCGGGTGGGGTTGCCCCAGGGCGTGCAGTGGTAGGTGCGGTTGCCGGCCAGGAAGTCGAGGAACAGGCTGGACTGGCTGAACGACCAGTCGCGCCCGCCGCGGCCGCGCTTGAGGATGTCGCGGAACAACTGCTTGGTCTTCTCGCGGTTCAGGAAGTGCTGCTGGTCGGGCGCGCGTTCGTAGGCATAGCCGGGCGATACCGTGATGCCGTCGATGCCCATTTCCTTGACGCTGTCGAAGAAGCGGGCAACCTGCTCGGGCTCGGCATCGTTGAACAGCGTGCAATTGATGTTGACGCGGAAGCCCTTCTGCTTGGCCAGCCGGATGGCCGCCACCGCGCGCTCGTAGACGCCCGGCTGGCAGACCGACTTGTCGTGCATTTCCTGGTCGCCGTCGAGGTGCACCGACCAGACGAAGAAGGGGCTGGGCCGGTAGTCGTCGATCTTTTTCTCGAGCAGCAGCGCGTTGGTGCACAGGTACACGAACTTGCGGCGCGCGATGATGCCGCGCACGATCTTCGGCATGTCTTTGTGCAGCAGCGGCTCGCCGCCGGCGATGGACACCACCGGCGCGCCGCATTCGTCCACCGCGCCCAGCGCGTCTTCCAGCGAAAGGCGCTGGTTCAGGATCTCGTCGGGGTAGTCGATCTTGCCGCAGCCGGCACAGGCCAGGTTGCAGCGGAACAGCGGCTCGAGCATCAGCACGAGCGGATAGCGCCTGACGCGCATGAGCCGCTTTTTCATCAGGTAGGCGCCGATGGTCATCGACTGCAGGAGGGGAATGGCCAAGTTTGTGCTCCGTGTTGGCGCGTAAACGGCGGCGCTAGCGCGCCGCGCCGCCCGCCTGGGGCTCGGGTTCGAACTCGATGAGCTGCGACGGGAGCCTGAAGCGGATGTTTTCTTCGATGCCGTCCATGACGCCGACCTCGACCGGCTCCAGCCTTCGCAATGCGTCGATGACGTCGGCCACCATGCTTTCGGGGGCCGAGGCGCCGGCGGTGATGCCGACCACGGCGGCGCCGCGCACCCATGCCGGGTCGAGCTCGCTGCCGTCGGCCAGCAGGTAGGACGGAACGCCGGTTTCCGCGCCGATTTCGCGCAGCCGGTTCGAGTTGGAACTGTTGACCGCGCCCACCACCAGGATCACGTCGGCGCGCTTGCCCAGCTCGCGCACCGCGGCCTGGCGGTTCTGCGTGGCATAGCAGATATCCTTGGTGTCGGGCCCGACGATGTCGGAAAAGCGCCGCCGCAGCGCCGCGATGATGCCGCGCGTTTCGTCGACCGACAGCGTGGTCTGGGTGATGTACGACACCGGCGTGTCGGCCGCCAGCGGCAGCGCGTCGACGTCGGCCTCGGTCTGCACCAGATGCACCGGGCCGTCGATCTGGCCCATGGTGCCGAGCACTTCGGGGTGGCCGGCATGGCCGATCAGGATCACCTTGCGGCCATTGGCCACGTAGTTCTTGCCCTGGATGTGGACCTTGGTGACCAGCGGGCAGGTGGCATTGAGCACCTGCAGCCCGCGCACGCGGGCCTCGTCTTCGACCGCGCGGGTGACGCCGTGCGCGCTGAACACCGTGACGGCGCCGGCCGGCGCCTCGGACAGTTCGTCGATGAAGCGGGCGCCCTTGGCCCGCAGCGACTCCACCACATGCCGGTTGTGCACGATCTCGTGGCGGACGTAGACCGGCGCGCCGTACTTTTCCAGCGCGCGTTCGACGATCTCGATCGCGCGGACGACGCCGGCGCAGAATCCACGAGGCTGAGCAAGAATGACTTGCATGTATGGCTCCAGCTCGAATCGGTGCATGCGACGATTCGTGGCCGCGAATCGCCCGCCGGCCGGGCTTTCGCGACCCTTTGCCTGCCAGAGTGTGAAAAACCGGTTACGACGATTTTAACGCCTGGGCAGGAAAGCTGCCCTGTAACCCTCATGGCAGGAAGGCTGTCGCCCAATTGGCAGGCTTATTTGTCGAAGCGGGCGTTGTGGTCGGCCAGGTATTTGATCAGCGCATCGGGCCCGCCGGCGGCCAGCGAGGCCGCGAATTGCTTGCGGTACAGCTGGATCAGCCAGACGCCCATCATGTCGATGTCGTAGATGCGCCAGCCGGCCGGCGTCCGGGCCAGCCGGTAGCCGACCTGCAGCGTGTCGTCGGCGCTCTTGACCTCGGTGCGTACCACGCCGTCGTCGCGGGCCGGGTTGAGCACGGCCGGCTTGAAGCCGAAGCGGATGTCCTGGTTGCGGATCTGGGTCAGCTGCAGCGCATAGGTGCGCACCAGCAGCCGGGTGAACTCCGCCACCATCCGCTGCCGCTGTTCCGGGGTCGCGTCCTGCCACGGCGCGCCCACGGCCAGCCGCGTGGTGCGCTCGAAATCGGTATAGGGCAGGAACTCCCGCTCCACCACCCTGGCGGTGGCGTTGACGTCGCCGTCGCGGGCGGCCGGGTCGGCCTTGGCGGCCTTCACCACGGTCTCGACCGCGCTCCTGGCGAACTCGTTCGGATCGGTGGCCCGCACGCCCTGCGCCGAGGCCGCCGCCATCCAGCACGCGGCCAGGGCCGCGGCGCACCACTTCACCATGCCGTTCGTCTTCGCGTTCATCGTTGGTATCGCTCCGTATCCGCCGGCGCCCCGCCGAGGTCCGCCGGGTATACTGCCCGCCACGCTCGCGCGGCGGCGCCGTCCGTCTCATTGTCCCTCATTCATGCGCCCATGCTGACTTCGTCCATCACGCGCGTCGTCCGGTTCTCGATGCGGCACGCCTTCCTGGTCATCGCGCTTGCGCTGCTGCTGTGCGCGGCCAGCGTCGTCTACGTCGCCCGGCATTTCGCCATCGATACCGACGTGTCGGGCCTGATCGACGCCGACGCGCCGTGGAAACGGCGCAGCATGGCCATCGACGCCGCCTTCCCGCAGCGCGCCGACCTCACGCTGGCGGTGGTCGAGGCCCCGGCCGCCGAGTTCGCCGACCGCGCGGCGGCCGAACTGGCGGCCCGCCTGGCCCTGGACCGCAAGTCGTTCCGCGCCGTCAGCCGGCCCGGCGGCGGCGATTTCTTCGATCATAACGGCCTGCTGTTCCTGGACGACGCCGACTTCGACCGGCTCGCCACGCGCCTGGCCGACGCCAAACCGCTATTGGGCCGCCTGGCGCGCGACCCGTCGCTGGCCGGGCTGGCCAATCTGCTGTCGGTCACGCTGCTGACGCCGCTGGCCACCGGACAGGTCGAATTGGCCGACATGGCGACGCTGCTCGATCGCAGCGCGCAGGCGGCCGAGGCCGCCCTCGCCGGCCGGCCCGCCGGGCTGTCGTGGCGCGCGCTGGCCGCGCCCGATACCGCGCCGCGCAGTTTCGTCCAAGTGCAGGCCGTTCCGGACTACGGCGCGCTGGAGGCCGGCGCCGCCGCGGCCGCGCGCATCCGGCAGGCCGCGGCCGAGCTGCGGCTGGGCGAGCGCTACGGCGCCACGGTCAGCCTCACGGGGCCGCGCCCGCTGGCCGACGAAGAATTCGGCTCGGTGCGCGAGGGCGCGGTGCCCAATGCCATCGCCACCCTGCTGACGGTGCTGTTCATCCTGTGGCTGGCCGTGCGCTCCGGCAAGATGGTGTGCGCGGTGTTCGTCACGCTGATCGCCGGGCTGGCGGTCACCGCGGCGCTGGGCCTGCTGATGGTGGGCGCGCTGAACATGATCTCGGTCGCCTTCGCGGTGCTGTTCGTCGGCATCGGCGTCGACTTCGGCATCCAGTTCGCGGTCCGCTACCGCGAGGAACGCCACCGCCATGACGATCTGGCGGGCGCGCTGGCCGACGCCGCGCGGGCCATCGCGCTGCCGCTGTCGCTGGCGGCGGCCGCCACCGCGGCGAGTTTCTTTTCCTTCCTGCCGACCGCCTACCGCGGCGTGTCGGAGCTGGGGCTGATCGCCGGCGTCGGCATCCTGTTCGTCGCCTTCCCTTCCAGCCTGACCCTGCTGCCCGCGCTGATCGCCGTGCTCGGGCCGCGCGGCGAGGCGGCGCGGCCCGGCTTCGCCTGGCTGGCGCCGGTCGACCGCTTCACCGACCGCCACCGCGCGCCGCTGCTGTACGGCACGCTGGCGCTGGTGCTGGCCGGCCTGCCGCTGCTGGCGCACCTGCGCTTCGATTTCAATCCGCTGCACCTGAAAGACCCGCATACCGAATCGATGGCCACACTGGCGCGGCTGTCCGGTTCGGCCGAGGCCGGCGTCAACGACGTGCAATGGCTGGCGCCGTCGCTGGCGGCCGCCGACGCCGGCGCGGACGCCTTGCGCCGCCTGCCCGAGGTGGGCCGGGTGGTCACGCTCGATAGCTTCGTGCCGGCGGGCCAGCCGGCCAGGCTGGCCAGGATCGGCGCGCTGGCGGCCGAGCTGGCGCCGGCCTTGCAGCAGGCGCCCGCCGAGCCCGCCAGCGACGGAGCGCGCGTGGCCGCGCTGAGGAACGCCGCCGGCATGCTGGAGAACGCGGCCCTCGACCATCCCGGCGACGGCGCGCCCCAGGCCCAGCGGCTGGCGGATGCGCTGCGCAAGCTGGCCGCCGCCGACCCCGCGGCGCGCGACCGCGCCGAGCACGCCATCGCCGAACCGCTGCGGCTGTCGCTGGACCGGCTGCGCGCGCTGCTGGCGCCGAACCCGGTCTCGCTCGACACGCTGCCCGCCGACCTCAAATCCCAATGGCTGGCCGCCGACGGCCGCGCGCTGGTCAATATCTCGCCGCGGGTCGCGGCCGGCGCCGACCCGCAGGACGACGCCATGCTGCGCGCTTTCAGCGCCGCGGTGCTGCGCGCCCGGCCGGACGCCATCGGCGGGCCGATCTCGATCCTCGAATCGGCCGACACCATCGTGCGGGCCTTCGTCCAAGCCGGCCTGTGGGCGCTGCTGTCCATCACGGTGCTGCTGTGGCTGGCGCTGCGCCGCTTCGGCGACGTGCTGCGCACCCTGGTGCCGCTGCTGGTGTCGGCGGCGGTCACGCTGGAATTGAGCGTACTGCTGGGCCTGCCGCTGAACTTCGCCAACATCATCGCGCTGCCGCTGCTGCTGGGCATCGGGGTGGCGTTCAAGATCTACTATGTGATCGCCTGGCGCGGCGGGCGCACCGGCCTGCTGCAGTCCAGCCTCACGCAGGCGGTGATCCTGTCGGCGGCGACCACCGCGACCGCCTTCGGCAGCCTGTGGCTGTCGCACCATCCCGGCACCTCCAGCATGGGCAAGCTGCTGGCGCTGTCGCTGCTGTGCACGCTGATCGGCGCAGTGTTCTTCCAGCCGGTGCTGATGGGCCGGCCGCGCGAACGCTGAGGCCCCCGCGGGCGGCCTCAGGCGCTGCGCTGTTTCGCCGCCACGCAGACGGGAGCGGCGAGCTTGTCCCTGGCCGCGCGGCGGATCGAGGCGGCGATGCCGGCGGCGTCCAGGCCACAGGACTCCAGCTGCCGGACCGGGTCGCCGTGGTCGATGAAGCGATCGGGCAGGCCCAGCTGCACTACCGGCACGCCGCAGCCCATCGCGGCCAGCGCTTCCAGGCAGGCCGAGCCGGCGCCGCCCATCACCGCCCCCTCCTCCACCGTGACCAGCAGGTCGTGCCCGGCCGCCAGCCGCGCGATCAGCGCGGTATCGAGCGGCTTGACGAAGCGCATGTTGGCCACCGTGGCGTCGAATTCGGCGGCCGCCTGCAGGCTGGGCGCCACCATCGTGCCGAACGCCAGGATCGCGATGCGCCGGCCTGGCGCGCTGCGCGATTCGCGCCGCAGTTCGCCGCGGCCGACCGGCAGCGGCCGCAGCGTTTTCCGGATCGGCACGCCCGGCCCGGTGCCGCGCGGGTAGCGGACGGCCGCCGGCCCCGCCACGCCGATTCCGGTATGCAGCATCTGCCGGCATTCGTTCTCGTCGGCCGGCGCCATCACCGTCATGTTGGGAATGCAGCGCAGATAGGCCAGGTCGTAGGCGCCCATGTGGGTGGCGCCGTCGGCGCCGACCACGCCGGCGCGGTCGATGGCGAACAGCACCGGCAGGTTCTGCAGCGCGATGTCGTGGATCAGCTGGTCGTAGCCGCGCTGCAGGAAGGTCGAATAGATCGCCACCACCGGCCGCAGGCCCTCGGCCGCCAGGCCGCCGGCGAAGGTCACGGCATGCTGCTCGGCGATGCCGACGTCGTAATAGCGCTGCGGGAAGCGCCGCTCGAACTCGATCAGGTCCGAGCCCTCGCGCATCGCCGGCGTGATGCCGACCACCGCCGGGTTCGCCTCGGCCTCGTCGCACAGCCATTCGCCGAACACGTTGGCGTAGGTCTTGCGCCGGGCCGCCGGATCGGGCGCCGGCTCGATGCCCCGCGCGGGGTCGAAGCGGCCGGGGCCGTGGTACAGCACGGGGTCGGCCTCGGCCGGCGCGTAGCCGCGGCCCTTGCGCGTGACCACGTGCAGGAACTGCGGCCCCTCCAGGCGCTTGAGCTTCTCCAGCGCGGGGATCAGCGCGTCCAGGTCGTGGCCGTCGATCGGCCCGGTGTAGTCGAAGCCGAACTGCTCGAACATCGTGGCCGGCGGCACCGGCGTCTCCGCCCGCGCCCCGGGCGCCAGCCGCGCCAGATGGCGGTTCAGCGCGCCGACCGGCGGCGAGATCGACATGTCGTTGTCGTTCAGGATCACCAGCAGCGGCACGCCCGCGCAGACGCCGGCGTTGTTCATCGCCTCGAAGGCCTCGCCGGCGGTCATCGCGCCGTCGCCGATCACCGCCACCGCGTGGCGCTTCCCGCCTTTCAGGCGGCTGGCGACCGCCATGCCGAGCGCGGCCGAGATCGAGGTGGAGGAATGCGCCGTGCCGAAGGTGTCGAACTCCGACTCGCTGCGGCGCGGAAAGCCAGAGATGCCGTTCCACTGCCGCAGCGCGGCCATGCCGTCGCGGCGGCCGGTAAGAATCTTGTGCGGGTAGGTCTGGTGGCCGACGTCCCAGACGATGCGGTCGCGCGGCGTGTCGAACACGTAGTGCAGCGCGATCGTCAGCTCCACGGTGCCCAGGTTGGACGACAGGTGGCCGCCCGTCTTCGATACGCTGTCCAGCACGAAGGCCCGCAGTTCGGCCGCCAACTGCGGCAGGCGCTCGCGGGGCAGGCCGCGCAGCGCGGCCGGGTGGTCTATCGCGGGAAGCAGTCTTTCCATGTCGTCCTCAACCCTCGCTCGCACTTATGGACCGGCGGCCGCGCCGCTAGTCAACCAGCCCGGCCGCCGCCTGCAGCAGCCTGTCGATGTCTGGCGCATGCAGGTCGCCCATCGTCGATATGCGGAACATCCGGCCGGAAAAGCCGCCCTGCCCCGCGTAGATCACGAAGCCGGCGGCCTTCAGGCCGTCGTGCAGTGCGTCGTAGGCCAGCCGCGCCGGCAGCCGGTACGCGCGCAGCACCACCGACGATTCGGCCGCCGGCAGCATGCTTTCGATGCCGAGCGCGGCCAGGCCGCTGCGCGCCCGCTCGGCCAGCGCGGCATAGTGTTCGTGGCGGCGGCGCCAGCCGCCGGCCTCGTCCAGCTCGCGCAAGGCCTCGACCAGCGCATAGCAGGCATGGACGGCCGGCGTGAACGGCGTGTTGCGGCGGTCCTGCAGCTCGGCCAGCCGGCCCAGGTCGAGGTAGAAGGCGCGCCGCGCCGCCCGCGCCAGCGCGCCGCGGCGGACCATCACGAAGGACAGGCCCGGCACCCCGTGCAGGCATTTGTTGCCGGCCGCCGCCACTGCGGCCAGGGCCTCTTCGGCGAAATCGATCGCTTCGGCGCCGAAGCTGCTGACGCCGTCGAGCAGCAGATGGATGCCGCGTTCGCGGCAGGCCGCGGCCAGCGGCGCCACCGGGTTGAGCCGGCCGGTGGTGGTTTCGTGGTGGATCAGCGCGGCATGGGTGAACGGCCGGCCGGCCGCCGCCGCCGCATCGAGCCGCGCGACGATCGCGGCCGGATCGGGCGCCTGCAGCCAGTCGCAACGGACGGCCTCGTGATCGATGCGGTAGTGGGCGGCGATCTGCGCGATGCGTTCGCCGTAGACGCCGTTCTCGATCACCAGCAGCCGGCCGTCTTCCGGCACCAGCGAGGCGACCATGCTCTCGACCGCCGCGGTGCCCGAGCCGGTGATCAGTACCGCCTGCCAGGTGTCGGCCGGCAGGCCGTACACCGCCAGCAGCCGGGTGCGCGCCTCGTCCTGCAGGTCGAAGAATTCCGGTTCGCGGTGGCACAGGTCGGGCTGCAGCATGGCGCGGCGCACGCGCTCGGTCAGCGTGACCGGCCCGGGGTTGAGCAGCAGCATCATGCGTTTCCGGCCACGGCGGCCACGGGCGCGCCGATGTGGCGCATCAGCCGCAGCTTGACCTCGGGCGGCGTGACCGACGGCCGCGGCAGGCCGTCCGGCGTGCCGGGGCGGGTCAGCAGGCGCGCGAAGCGCGGCCCCGGCGCGGCGCCGTCGAACAGCGCGTCGATCACGTCGAGCCCGTCGCCCTCGATGGCCGCCCCGTAGCCGCAGGCGGCGGCGACCGCGGCGAACGAGACGTTGCGCGATACGGTCATCTGGCCGCCGGTGGAATCGTGCGCGCCGTTGTCCAGCAGCAGGTGCAGCAGATTGGGCGGGCCATATGCGCCGACCGTCGAAAACACGCCCATGCGCATCAGCGCGGCGCCGTCGCCGTCGAGCGCGACCACCGTCAGGTCGGGCCGGGCCAGCGCCAGGCCGAGCGCGGTGGCGGTCACGCAGCCCATGGCACCGACCATGTACAGGTGGTTGGGGCGGTCGTCCAGCGCGTACAGCTCGCGGCCGCAGTAGCCGGTGGAAGCCATGACCACGGTCGACCCCGGCTCGGTGCGCGCCAGCACCCGCTGCAGCGCCTGCTGCCGGGCCGGCAGTTCGCCGGCCGGCACGCCGCGCAGGCGCGACAGCGGCTGCGGATGCGGCGTCGCGCGCGGCGCCTGCTCGCGCAGCGGATACGGCGCCACGCTGCCCTTCTGCATCACCAGCGCGTAAGGGCGGCCGGTGCGGTCCATATGGCCGACGGCGCGGTCGAGCGCGCCCGCGACCGCATCGGCCTCGGTGGGGAACAGTTCCCAGGGAATCTCCATGGTTTCGAGCATGGCCGGCGTGATCGGCCCCATCAGCTGGTGCTGCGGCTCGTCCACGGTGCCGGGCTGGCCGCGCCATGTCACGATCAGGAGCTGCGGCAGCCGGAAGGTCCATGCCAGCGAGGTGAGCGGGCTGACGGCGTTGCCCAGGCCCGAGTTCTGCATCATCGCCACGCCGCGCCGGCCGGCCAGCACCGCGCCGGCCACCAGCGCCACCGCGTCGCCCTCGTTGGCAGCCGACACATAGTTCAGCGTCGGGTCCTGCAGCACGTAGTTGATGAACGGCGTCAGGTAGGAACAGGGCACGCCCGCATACCACTCGAAGCCGCGCGCGCGGGCGGCCTCGATGAACTGCGCGGCCTCAATCATGGGGAGCCTCCGGCGCGCCCGACGCGTACGGGGTCTGGCTGTGGGCGAAATCGCCGGCGCGGCGGAAATCCTCCAGGTCGTTGACGCCGCGCCAATGGCCATGTACGTACAGCACTTCGATCTGCTCGCCGCGCTCGACCAGCGCGTTCAGCAGCGCCGGCATGTCCAGCGTGTCGAAATCGGCGCGCTGCTGCAGCGCGGCCAGCGTCTCGCGCAGGCGGCCGGCGCCGGCGCCGCGCACGTTCAGCAGGCCGATCCAGCGGCCTTCGGGCGCGCGGCCGTCGCGTTGCGGCTCGCTGCACACCCGCTGCAGCAAGGCCTTGCGGCCGAACAGCTCGCGGTCGTCGGCGGCCGAGCAATAGGCGAAGTCGCGCACGCTCTGGTTCGACGGCTGGGTCTGCGAGGAATCGACCACCACGCTGAACTCGGCGTCGCTGTCGAGCAGGTCGCGCAGGATGTAGCTGCGGAACAGCAGGTCGCCGTACGAGATGATCGCGTCGTTGGCCAGCGCGCCGGCCGCGCAGGCCAGCGACGCCAGTTCGCCGGTCCGGGCATGGCGTTCGTTGACGGCGACCTTGATGCCGGCCGGGTCGATCGCATCGGCGCGATAACCGCCGACCACGGTGATGTCGTTGATGCCCTGCCTCTTGAAGCCGTCCACCAGCCAGCGCAGCAGCGGCTTGCCGGCCACCGGCAGCATGACCTTGGGGCGGTCCTCGGTGATCGCCTCCAGCCCCTTGCCGCGGCTGGCCGCCAGCACCACCGCCGCGCGCGGCGCGCGGCTGGCCGACAGATACACCTGCTCGGCCGCCGAATACTCGTCGGCCCCTTGCAGGCGGAAGATCTCGTCGACCGACGCGATGCGGTCCTCCACCGTGACCAGCGTCTCGCTGTCGTGGATCTCCTTGGCGACCGCCTGCATGGCCGAGGCGGCGGCGCGGATCAGGTGGTTGGCCCAGATCACCACGCCGATGCCGGCATCGCGGAACACCCGCGTCGGCGTGCTGTAGTACTTGGTCGGCACGATCACCAGCGGCGCGCGGCCGGCCCATTCGCGCGCGAAGGCCAGGATCTCGTCGGGCCGGGAAAGCTTGCTGTGGATCAGGATGGCGTCGGCGCCGGCCTGGCGGTAGGCCTCGGCGCGGCGCAGCGCCTCGTCCATGCCCCAGCCGGCGATCAGCGCCTCGACGCGCGCCACCAGCACGAAGTCGTCGTCCTGCTGCGAATCCTTGCCGGCCTTGATCTTGCCGCAGAACTCGTCGATCTCGGCCAGCGGCTGGCGCTCGCCGCCGATGAAGCTGTTGGTCTTCGGGAACTGCTTGTCTTCGATGCAGACGCCGACGATGCCGCGCTGCTCCAGCTTGCGCACCAGGCGCCTGACGTTGTTGAAATTGCCGTAGCCGGTATCGCCGTCCAGCAGGATCGGCAGGTCGCTGGCGTCGGCCATGAACTCCAGCACGTCGACCACCTGGGTCCAGCTGGCCTCGTTGTTGTCGCGCACGCCGAACTGGGCCGAGATCGCCAGGCCGGACGCCCATATCCCCTTGAAGCCGGCTTCGCGCACGATGCGCGCCGACAGGCCGTTGTGGGCCTCCATCAGGAATTCGAGCTGGTTCGACGACAGCATTGCGCGCAGGCGCGCGGCGCGCGACAAGGCTTGGGGCGGAAAGGATTCCGGAGCGTTCATGGTGCCTCCATTCGGATCGGTTGCAGGCGCGGCAGGATCTCCTGCCCGGCCCGCGTGACGTCGTTCGGAAAATCGATTTCGATCCACGGCGCGCCGGTCACGTCGGCGATCGCGAAGCGCCGGCCGTCTTCCAGCAGCAGGTCGCGCACCGCTTCCTCATGCGGCTCGCCGGCGCGGCCGGCCGCGACGTAGGCGGCCACGATCTGCGCCAGGCGCCGCGCCGCCGTTTCGTCGAAGCGGAAGAAACCGACCGATTCGCCGATGGTGTCGTACGCCAGCCCGGGCGCCACCAGCTTGCGCAGTTCGACCGGCACGCCGTCTTTCAGGCACAGCTTGACCGGCTCGTCGCCCTGCTCGAAATCGCGGTCGATCAGCAGGCGGTTGCCCTGCCCGCGCAGCAGCGCATCGGCGATCCGCTGGTCGTACAGCACGTCGGCGTCCATCAGCAGCACGTCGCCGCCGGCAGCCAGCGGGCCGGCGACCGTGTGTACCGTCAATACGCTGCCCAGTTCGTAGCGGTCGTTCAGCACGATGCGCGGGCGCGGCGTCCAGCCGAGGCGATCGAGTTCGGCCTCGACCTGTTCGTGGCGAAAGCCCAGCGCCAGCACGATGTCGTCTACGCCCCCCGCCCGCAGCATCCGCAAGTGCCGTTCGAGCAGCGTCTGCCCGCCGAAGCGCAGCAGGCATTTCGGCATGACGCCGGCATCGGCCTGCCGCAGGCGCGTGCCGCGCCCGGCGGCCAGGATGATGGCTCTGGTCATCGGGAATCCTTCGATAGGCTGATGAGAATGTCCATCACTCGGCCGCCGCCATGCGGCGCCGCTGCCAGCCGCGTTCCGAGGCGTGCAGGTAGGCCAGGCCCGGCAGCCCCAGCGCCAGCTCGCGCGCCCGCTTGATCAGCGACAGCGCCAGCGCCGCATCGGGCGGCAGGCCCGCCAGCGGCGCCAGCAGCAGATACCCCCCTTCCTGCACGCCGAGCGACCCCGGGATCGCGAAGGCCGCGCCGCGGATGGCCTGGCCGAGGCTCTCGAGCAGCAGCGCCTCGGCCCAGCCGACCGGATGGCCGATCGATTGCAGCGCCAGCCATACCTCGCCCACCCCGACGATCCAGCCGGCCAGGCTCAGCGCGAAGCTGCGCCCGACCTTGCGCCGCTGGCCGTACAGCGCGTGCACCGCGGCGTCGACCGCATCGGCCCGGTCCAGCCAGGCCGACCAGCGGGGGCCCTTCGACAGGCGCCCGGCCAGCCGCGTCAGCCGGCCGAACAGGCCGCGGCGCTGCGCCGCGTAGAAGCCGTACAGCAAGGCCGCGCAGACGGCCAGCATCAAGGCCAGCGGCATGCGCAGCGCCGCCCAGCCGGCGCCGGCCGCCTCCCCGGCCCGGCAGGCCACGAACACCGCGATGCCCAGCAGCGCGAACACGATCTGCGCGAAGGTCTGCATGGTTGTGCTGACGGTGATGACCGCTGCCGCGTCGGCCGTGCGCAGGCCGCGCTGCGACAGATGGCGCACCATCAGCACCGGCCCGCCGAGTTGGCCGGCCGGCATCAGGCTGTTGACCGACTCGCCGGCCCAGCGTGCCAGCAGCGAGGCGCGCAGCGCGCGGCGGCGCGGTGCCGGCGCCGGCCAGGCGCGCGGGAACAGCACTTCGATCGCGGCGCCGTCGAGCAGCAGCGGCAACAGGTGGAAGGCCGACACCAGCACAATGCCCCAGCCTGCCATGGCCACGGTCGCGGCGATATCGCCGATTCCGTGCCAAAGCAGCAGGGCGGCGAACAGCGCGACGCCGGCCGTCAGCGCCAGCCAGGCCGGCCGGGTCATGGACGGCCATCCCCGCTGCGCCCGCCCTGCAATCGGCTGAACGTCTGGCGAAAGCCGAAATAGGCCACCGCGTCTTTCATGTTGGAAACGAAGCGCCGCCACGGGCGCATCCCGGCATTCGTCACATATTCGAAGGTCAGCGACACGCGTTCTTCGCCGGCGCCGGCCGGCGTGATCCGGTGCTGCAGCCTGTCGCCGTCGAAGAACGCCAGCCCGCCGGGCGGCAGCCGCACGGCGCCCGACTCCGGCGGCCGCTGCGGCGTGCGGGTATGCAGCCGGTATTCGAGCCGGCACGAGGAGTCGTCGACCACGCCCAGCAGCAGCGTATAGCGGCGGCCGTCGTAGTACGACGTGTCGTAGTGCCAGCCGATGTGATCCCCCGGCCGGGTATAGAAATACAGCGCATAGGCGTGCGGATCGTCGTCCGGCGACGGCAGCAGCGGCTCGCCGCACAGCTTTTCGAGCCAGCCGACCAGCGCCGGCGAACGGTAGAGCCCGGCGATGAACGGCGCCATGCGGTCGATGGTGTGGCGGCTGACGCTGCCGCCCTGCTTGTGGCCGGGCAGGTAGTTCCGGTGGACCTCGCCCTGCACGGCGCGGACGGCCTCGACCAGCCGCTGCGTTACCTCGCGCGGCAGGAAGTCTTCCATGAACAGGAAGCTGCCCTGGTCGACGAAAGCCTGGCGCAGCCGGGCATCGTCGAAACTGGCGAACTTGCGGGCAACCGCGTCGTCGGGGCCGCGTTCGGCATCGGCCACCGCGCTCATCGCGCAGCCCGCCAGCCGGCGGCCTGCGATGCCTTGCGCGCGCGCCGCATCACGCGCCGGTAGTCCGCCGCGACCAGCACGGCGAACAGCGGCGCGCCGACGGCGGCGGCGAGCAGGAAGCCGCGGGTCGCGTCGAATATCGTCACCAGGGGCAGCAGATACAACACGTCCTCCGTTTCGAAGCCTCCGAGCGATGCCTGCCGGGTGCCGGCCTTGCCGACCCGCTCTTCGATGCGCATGCGCAGGAAGAAGATCGATGCGACCGCGGCGCCTGCCCCGCTGCCCAGCAGCCAGGGCGGCGCGAGCAGGTCGCCGCCGCCCCCGACCGCGCCGACCCCCACGCCGATGCCGGCGAACAGCGCGATGGTCACGAAGGCGTCGGAGGCCAGGTCGTAGAAGTGCCCGATCCGGCTGCTCTTGCCGCTGATGCGGGCGAGTTCGCCGTCGGTGTGGTCGATGAAATTGGACAGCACCACCAGCCAGGCGCCGATATTGGCCCAGCGGTAGCCGCCCTCGGCGAAGGCGAGCGCGCCGGCGATGCCCACCAGCAGCCGGACGGTGGTCAGGTGGTTGGGGGTGAGCCAGGTGGACTTGAAGGGGGTGACCAGCCAGCGCGCGAGCCGGGCGTCCCAGGTGCGGGGCGCAGGAAGGGCCGCGGCGGGCGGTCCGGACGGGCCGGGATTTTTTTCCATCCGGAAAATATATACCCGATCCCCGCCGTGTGCAGCATGGGATGCGCCTTGCCTTACGCCCGGCCCTGCCCCGCCATCCCGAACGCCGTATCGATGGCGGCCAGCAATAGCGGCACCCTGAGCGGCTTGGCACAGTGCTCGTCGAAGCCGGCCTGCAGCGCCAGCGCGCGGTCTTCCTCGCGGCTGAAGGCGGTCAGCGCGATGGCCGCGATCCGAGGCGAGCCCGCCTGCAGTTCGGCGCGGCGGATCTCGGCGATCAATTCGTAGCCGTCCCGCCCCGGCAGCCCAATGTCGCTGATGAGCAGGTCGGGGGCGCCTTCGTTGATCAGTTCCATCGCCTCTTCGAAACGGCCGGCCTGGCGCACGCGCGCGCCCTGGTCGCGCAGGACGGTCGCCAGGGCCTCCAGCGCCTCGGGGTCGTCCTCCACCAGCAGCACGTCCAGATCGTCCAGCAGCGAGGCGCCGGCCGGCGCCGATTTGTTCTGCGCGGCGGCCGCGGCCGGCAGGTGGGCCTCGTGCTGGATGGCAGGGATCCAGAACTCGAACTCGCTGCCGCAGCCGGCGCCGTCGCTGCGGGCCTGGATCTGGCCGCCGTGCATCTCCACCAATTGCCGGGTGATCGCCAGCCCCAGGCCGAGCCCGCGGCTGCCGCGCCGGCGCGCCGCCCCGCTCTGCGTGAAGCGGTCGAACAGCAGGGGCAGGAAGTCTTTCGAGATGCCGACGCCGCTGTCGGCCACCCGCACGCGCAGCCGGCCGTCCGCGCTTTCCATCCGCAGCGTCACCGAGCCGCCGGGACGCGAGAACTTGATCGCGTTCGACAGCAGGTTCCATAGGATCTGCTGAAAGCGGCCCGGATCGACCCAGATGCGGGCCTCGGCCTGCGGGGTGATCGCGGTACTGACCGCCAGTTTCTTTTCCCGGGCCGCATCGGCCAGCACCTCGATGGCGGCGCGCGCAAGCTCGGCCGGCGACACTTGCTCGCGGCTCAGCGCCATCTTGCCGATATTCAGCATCGACACGTCGACCAGGTCCGAAGCCAGCTGCTGCTGGATGCGCACGCTGCGTTCGATGGCCTCGACGGCGCGCATGACCTCCTCGCCCTGCGCGCTGCGGCGCAGGACCTGGGTCCACACCCGGATGGCCTGCAGCGGATTGCGCAGTTCGTGCGACAGGATGGCGATGAAATCGTCCTTCAGCCTGTTCAGGTGCTCGAGCGCGGTGCGCGCGGCCTGCTCGCGCTCGACCAGGGCGGCCAGCCGCGCCTGGTAGCTGACGCGTTCGGTCACGTTCGACACCACCGCCACCCGCAGGCCCGATTCCAGCGGCGCCGAGATATGCCACTCCAGGTGCACCACGCCGGACTCCCCGGCCATCATCGGGAACGACAACTCGTGCGACTCGGCGCCCGTTTCGCGCACGAAGGCGGCCACCCGCCCAGTCCATTCGGGCGCGGCCAGCGTTTCCACCCCGCGCCCGATCAGCGACTCGCTCTCACATTGCAGGATGGCCAGCATGGCCGGGTTGGCGTCGGCGATCCGGCCCTGCGCGTCGAGCACGCAGATGCCGCTGACGGCCTGCTGGTAGATCGCCCTCAGGCGCGCCTCGCTGCGCCGCATGGCGCGCTCGGCCAGGCCGGCCCGCACCAGCGCGGCCACGGTGGCCACCAGCACCTGCGGCTCGACCGGATGGGTCAGGTAGGCATTGGCGCCGGCATCCAGGCCCTTGACCTTGTCGACGTCCTGCACGTGCGCTGCCGACAGGTGGACCACGGGCAGCGCGGCGGTCGCACCTTCGGCGCGGATCGCCTCGCACACGGCAAAGCCGCTCATGTCGGGCAGGTGCACGTCCAGCACGATGGCGTCCACCACGTCGCGCGCCAGGCGGATCGCGTCCCCGCCCGTGCCGGCCTCGACCGTGGCGAAGCCCGCCGCGCGCAGGATGCGAGCGGTGGAATAGCGGGTGACCGGATTGTCGTCGACCACCAGCACCGTATTGGCGCCGCGCGGCTCGAGACCGCCGGCGAGCGCGGATTCAGCCATGGCCCTGTCCCTTTGCGGCGCCTGGCGCCTGCGGCCGCGGGGCCAGCGGCGGCGGCGTGAAGGCGATGGGCAGGATGACGAAAAAAATCGAGCCCACGCCCTGCTCGCTCTCGAAGCCGACGCAGCCGCCCAGCAGTTCGGCCAGCCGCTTGCTCAGCGCCAGCCCCAGGCCGGTGCCGCGGAAGCGTTTCTGCAGCGGCGAATCGATCTGCATGAAATCCTGGAACACCGCGTCGTGGAATTCCTTGGCGATGCCGATGCCGGTGTCGCGCACCAGGAACCGCACCCGGCCGTCGCCGGTGCATTCGGCCTTCACGCGGACTTCGCCGCGCAGCGTGAATTTCAAGGCGTTGGAAATGAAATTGCGCAGGATCTGCGACAGCTTGCGGTCGTCGACGTACAGCGTCGGCACGTCGTGCGGCTCCTCGAAGATCAGCATCACCTCGGGGTTGTTCAGCACCGGGCGGAAGGTGCCGCGCAGCGCCGCGAACAAGTCCACCAGCTCGAACCAGGCGGGCGAGATGTCGACGCGGCCGGCTTCCAGCTTGGCCAGGTCGAGCAGGTCGTCGACCATCTCGGAAAACTCGGCGCAGGTGTCGCGGATGAAGGCGATCTGCCGGGCCTGCTCCTCCGTGAGCGGACCGTCCACGCGGTCCATCAGCAGCCGCACGATGCTCTGGATCGCGACGATGGGCGTGCGGAACTCGTGGCTCATGTACGCCAGGAAGCGGCTCTTGAGCTCGGTCGCCTGGCGCAGCTGTTCGGCCTGGATGTCGAGTTCGGAATACAGCGCCAGCACGCCGCGGTTGGTGTCTTCCAGCTCCGCCCGCAGCGCATCGCACTCGTCCGACTTGGCGGCAAGCAGACGTTCCATGGCCGACAGGCGGTCGTCCGGGGCCGGAGCGGCTTGCGGGTCGTTCGATGATGACATGGTCACTCCTTCCTGCGGCGCAGCACCACGACGGTGGCGTCGTCGTGGCCGCGCCGGTGCCGGCCGGCCAGCCAGGCGGCAAGCAGCGTGGAATCTCGCCCCAGCAGGCCGACGTCCTCCAGTTCCCAGCGCGACACCACGCCGTCGGTGAACAGCACGACCAGCGCGTGCGGCGGCCACGCCAGCGCCTGCTCGTCGGGCTCCCGGATCTGCACGCCCACGGTGCCGCTTTGCGGCAGTAGGGTCTTACTGCCGAGCCCGGAAACGATGCGCGCCTGCACGTTGCCCGCGCCCGCGAACCGTACCATGCCGCCGTCCGGATCGAGCCGCAGCACGGCCACCGCCGCCCCGCGCGTGGGCCGCAGCGCCAGGTGCGCGCGCTTGATGAAGCGCGCGGGCGGCTCGGCCGGGCCGGCGGCGAACGCATCCAGCGCGGCCCGGGCGGCCTCGGCGGCGCCGGCGCCGTGGCCCAGCCCGTCCACCGTCATCGCCGTGGCGCCGCCGCCGTCGAAGGCCATCGCCCAGGCATCGCCGCAGACCTGCTCGCGCGGCGCGGCCAGCGCGACGGCCCCGCTCTCCAGCGGCAGCGACGCCCACTCGGACGGACGCGCCCGGCCGCGGAACAGCCGGGCCAGGACGGCCGTGCCTTGCGGCAAGGCCGAATGCAGGTCGAAATCGTCGGCCTGGCGCCGTACGGCGCCCAGCCCGGTGCCCGACGTGCCGGCGCTGGAAAACCCATCGCGCAGGCAGCGCTGCGCATCGGCCATGCCTGGGCCGTCGTCCAGCGCGACGATCTCCAGCGCGCCGGCGCCTGCCACATCGCGCAGCCCCAGCAATAGCCTGCCGGCGCGGGCGTGCTTGATCAGGTTGGTGCCGAGTTCGGTGGCGACCAGCGCCGCGCGGCCGCTGTCCGCTTCGTCGAAGCCGATGCGCCGCGCCAGTTCGACGGCCAGCCGCCGCGCCTCGCCCACCCGGCTCGGATCGCTGATCGGCACCAGCAGGAACGGGCCGGGACGGTTACTTCCACCGAGTGATAGCAACACAGGTGCCTTCGCCGGGTTGGGTGCGTATCGCAAAATCGTTGACCAGTCGACGGCTGCCCGACAGCCCCATGCCGAGCCCCGAGCCGCTGCTCCAGCCGTCCGTCAGCGCCAGGTCGACGTCGGCGATGCCGGGGCCGTGGTCCTCGAAATGCAGGCGCAGCCCATCGCGCCGGCCGTCGGACACGATCTCCCAGCGCATTTCGCCGCCGCCGCCGTAGACGACCGCGTTGCGCGCGAGCTCGCTGGCCGCGGTGATCATCTTGGTCTGGTCCACCAGGGAGAATTTCAGGTCGGTCGTCAGGCGGCGCACCGCCGCCCGGCATTGGACGATATCGCGCTCGTCCTTCAGCGGCAGCGCACCGGCCGCGGGCAGGTGGCTATCCAATGCGCTGCCCCGGGCCGGAAGCCGATAGCATCGCCATGCCCTTTTCCACGTTGAGCGCCGTCGTCACGCCCTGCAGCGACAGGCCGAGCTCGACCAGCGTGATCGCCACCGCCGGCTGGATGCCGACCACGACCGCGCGGGCGCCCATGATCTTGGCGATGTCCGAAATGCTGACCAGCATGCGGCCGATGAAGGAGTCCACCACCTCGAGCGCGGAGACGTCGAGCAGCAGGCCGGTGGCGCCGGTGGCCTCGATGCGGCTGGCCAGGTCGTCCTGCAGGCGGACCGCCGTCTGGTCTTCCATGTCGATCTGGATGGTTACAAGCAGCAGCTTGCCCATCTGCAGGATCGGGATTCGTTCCATGGCGTATTCCTCAGGCCGCGCCGCCGGGGTGGGAGTCGCCGACCATGCGGATGGCCTCGACCAGGGCATCGGCCAGCGAGGCCCGGGTGACGATGCCCTGCAGGTCGATGCCGAGATGCACGATGGTTTGGGCGATCTGCGGCCGGATGCCGCTGATGATGCTCTCGGCGCCCATCAGCCGGATCGCGGTGACTGTCTTGATCAGGTGCTGGGCGACCAGGGTGTCGACCGTCGGCACGCCGGTGATGTCGATGATGGCCACCGAAGACCCGGTGTCGACGATGCGCTGCAGCAGGTTTTCCATCACGATCTGCGAACGGCTGCTGTCGAGCGTGCCGATCAGCGGCACCGCCAGCACGCCGGCCCACAGCTTGATGACCGGGGTCGACAGTTCGAAGATCTCGTTCTGCTGGCGGGCGATGATTTCTTCGCGCGTGCGCTGGTAGATCGATACGGTCCACTGGGCCATGCGGTCGGCCAGCGAAGAGAAGGCCCAGATCGCGGCGATCTTGGCGTCGGGGTCGATGCCGGTGCGTTGCAGGGCCTGGAACAGCGGGCGCTTGATGGCCAGGATGAAGCCGCTGGTCACGGCCGACGATTCGCCCAGCGCCGCGCGCGTGCTGGACAGCTCCGCCAGCCGGTCGCGCAGGACGTTCCAGGCGGGGCCGTTGAAGGATTCCGCCGTGCCGTCCTGCCGGATGCCTTCTTTCAACGCGGCGAAAAGGGCCCTGCTTTCGACCGCGAGCGACGCCCCCGAAGCACGGCCCTCGGCAAGGGTATGGTACTCATCGATCCATTGGCGGCTGATCTCGTCTTCGTCTTTTTCCAGCAGGGAGGCAATCGTCTGGTTTTCGGGGCGCATGGTGAGGGGATGAGGGGAGGAAGGAAAGGCGGAAGAACGGCAGAGCATACATCAAGACCCGCGCCGCGCCCGCCGGCCGCGCCCCGTCCCGGCCTGCGCGCTACGGAGGCTTCTTGGGCAGCGCGTACGCGACGATCGAGTCGCCCAGCCGGGTGCGCAGCCCGCCGTGGCCGCCGGCCGCAATGACGACGTACTGCCGGCCATCGGCGCCCATATAGGTGATCGGCGTCGCCTGCCCGCCCGCGGGCACGCGGGCCTTCCACAACACCCGGCCGGTACGCTCGTCGAAGGCGCGCAGGTAGTCGTCGGCCGTGGCGCCCATGAAAACCAGTCCGCCGGCGGTGACGATGTTGCCGCCGATCATGAAGATCCCGGTGGGCAGCGGCGCATTCGTGTGCGTGCCCAAGAGGTTCATGTCGCGGGTCGTGCCCACCGGTCGCTCCCAGGCGATCTTGCGCGTCTGCAGGTCGATCGCGACCAGCCTGCCCCAGGGCGGCGCGCTGCACGGGGCGCCGAGCGGCGTCAGCCAGGGCTTGACCACGGCGGCGTACGGCGTCCCGTATTGCGGGCCGACGGCGAACTCCTTGGGCTTCGGATAGGGCTGGCCGCTGTCCCAGCCTGCCCACGGCTTCATCAATCCGCGTTCGATCGCTTGCGCCGACGGCAGCATCTCCATCGTGAAGGGGATATAGCTCGCATTGGCGACGAGCAGGCGATGCACGGGATCGATCGATGCGCCATACCAGTCGACCACGCCGTCGAAGGCCGGGTATTCGATGCTGGTGCCGGGCGCCGGAGGCGTGTACTGGCCGGCGTAGTTGGCCCGGCGGAACTGGATCCTGCACCACAGCTGGTCGACCGGCGTCGCCCCCCACATGTCGCGCTCCGACAGATCGGGCGGCGCCAGCGTCGGCATGCCGGTCGAATATGGCTGGGTCGGCGACAGCCGTTCGCCGGGCAGCGCGGGCCGGGTCGGCACCGGCTTCTCGGCCACGTCGGCCAGCGGCCTGCCGGTGCGCCGGTCGAGCAGGAACAGCTGTCCCAGCTTGGTGGTCTGCACCAGGGCCGGCACGGTGGATCCGCCCGGCCCCGGCAGGTCCACCAGTGACGGGCCGACCGGCAGGTCGAAGTCCCACACGTCGTGATGCACCGTCTGGAAGTGCCAGCGCTCCCGGCCGGTCTCGGCATCGAGGGCGACCAGCGCGCTCGAATACGCGTCGTCGAAGGGCCGCCGCGCCGCGCCGTAGTAATCGGGCGTCGCGTTGCCCAGCGGGACGTAGACCAGGCCGAGCCGCGGGTCGGCCGTATAGCTGCCCCACCCGTTCGGCGTACCGCGCGTGTAGGTTTCGCCCGGCCCCGGCGGCGCGGTGGGATCGGGCCGCCCCATGTCCCAGGACCACGCCGGCCGGCCGCTCCTGGCATCGTACGCGCGCACCACGCCCGACGGTTCGCCGCGCGCCTGGTTGTCGTAGATCCAGCCGCCCAGCACCACGCGGTCGCGTATCACCAGCGGCTGGGAAGTGATGAAATGGAAGCCCGGCGGCACCTTGCCCAGATGGTCGGTCAGGCTGACGAAACCGTGCCGGCCGAATCCCTCGCACGGCCGGCCGGTATCGGCGTCCAGCGCCACCATCCTGGCGTCGCCGGTAGTCGTGATGACGCGGCGCGGGCACGGCGTGCCGGGCGCCGCCGTGTCATAGTAGGCCACGCCGCGGCAGGCCAGGTATTCGTTGGCCGACGTATCGGTATGCGGATCGAAGGTCCAGATGGGCCGGCCTGTCGTCGCATCGAGCGCGATCACGCGCCGGTGCGGCGTGCAGAGGTACAGCCGGTTGCCCACCTGGGTGGGCGTGACTTCGAAGTTGAATTCGCGGCCGGCGCTGGTTTCTTCGTCTTGCGGCAGGTCGCCGGTGTCGTAGCGCCAGGCCTGGCGCAACTGGCCGACGTTGGCCGGCGTCAGCGCGGCCAGGGGCGAATAGCGATCGCCGGCCGGGGTGCGGCCGTAGTAGCGCCATTCGTTTTCGCCGGCATCGCCGCCCTGCCCGGCGGGGCCTGCCAAAGGCGGCAGCGCCTCGTGGCGGACGAAGCGCTGGTCGGTGATCCGCCACCCCGCCACGAACACGCCGATGATCGCCGCAATGTAAACGATGCCCGCGGCGCCGGCCGCGCGCCGCATCGGCCCGGCGGCCGATACCGGCCGCACGATCCACGGCATGCTGCACCACACGCCTAGCACGGCAAGGCCGAATAGCCGCGGCATCAGCTTCCAGCCGTCCAGCCCGACCTCGGCCAGCGCCCATCCGGCCGTGGCGACGAACGTCGCCAGATAGATCCACGGCGCGGCGGCGTTGCGCATGATGTAGAGCGCCCCGGCCACCATCAAGGCCAGGCCCGCCGCCACGTAATACAGGGTGCCGCCCAGGACCGCGAGCCAGCCGCCGAGCGCGGCCAGGGCCAGGCCGAGCACGAAGACGAAGGCGCCCGTCAGGCCCGGAAAAGAAAGAAGACGCCTTCCCATGCCGACCTTACCGCAGACGGTCCGGAACGAAGGAAAACAGTGCCGTACCGATGGCCGCCGGCGCGCCGGGCTTGAACCAATAGGTGTCCTGTATGTGCGAAGCGGTAACGTAAATGGTCCCGTCCGGGCCTTCGGACAAAGTGTCCGGCCAGCGCAGGCGCTCGTCCTGCACGGCTATCTCCACGCCGCCGCCGGTCCAGCGGGTCACGGCATTGTTTCCTGGCGACGTCAGATAGAGCGTGCCGGCGCTGCTCATCAGCATCCCGTCGGCAACATGGGTGGCGCCGAGCCGCCGCACGGCTGCCTGGCGTTGCGCTTGCGGCACGTCGCGGCCGAGCAAGGCGGTGTCGATGCAGTAGAGGCTGCGGCCGGTCAGCGCCTGCCAGTACAGCGTCGCGCCGTCGTTGGAAATGGCCAGGCCGTCGGAGGCGAACATCGGCTGGCGCCCGTCCGGGCGGCGCAGGGGGCCGCCATCGACCTCGACGATCACGTCCTTCTCCAGTTGCGTCGAAGGGTGTCCGTCCAAGGCGCGGAAGCTTTCGCCGCTATCCAGGTCGACCACGATGATGGCGCCGCGCGTGCCTGAATCCGTGATGTACGCGATCTTGCCATCGGGACTCAGGCGCATGTCGTTGAGATAGCTGCCCTGCTTGGCGACCTCTTCCGGGAAGGCAATGACCCGGGTCACGCTGTCGCTGCCCAGGTCGATGCGCACCAGCTTGGCCGCGCCGGGCAGCGTCCGTTCGTTGCCCGGCGCGCCAGGGTCGACCACCCACAGGCCGCCCTGGGTATCGGCCAGCAGCGCCTGCACGCATACGAAATGCCGCTCCGGCGGCTTCTTGAACGCGGTCTCGTTGCGCCAGGCGTTCCAGTGTTCGTCGGGATACGGTTTCAGCTCGCCGCCAGGCAGCACCTCGGCCACCGACACCGGCGCGTCCTCGGTCCAGCGCGGGAAGTTGACGAAGATCCGGCCTTCGGGCGTCACTGCCACGCCGGTGACCTGGTGACTGAATTCGGCGACTCGGTTCAATGTCGTCATGGCGTTTCCTCGGATAGCGGCAAAGGCGCGCAGCAATACGCGTGCCGCCCCGGCGCCGGCGCGGCCGCCGCGCAGCAATGGAATCACCTGCTCAAGCGGGGCACCCTTCTTACGCACGGGGCCGCGACCGCCCGCGGCGCGGTCACGGTCATCGAAGGCGTGCTGGGCGTGCTGACCCACGAGAACATGCGCGCCCCGCCCACACGCCCCAAAGGCATCGGCGAGATCGGCATCGTCGGCGTCAACGCCGCGATCGCCAATGCCGTCCATCACGCCACCGGCTGCCGGGTGCGCCGGCTGCCGACCCGGATCGAAAACCTTCTTTGAACCGGATGAGCCGCGCCAGCGCGCATCCCGGGCGCTCAGGACGGCGGCGGCGCCGGCGGCACCGGAACGAACGGCCGCCCCCGCTCGGCCTGGACGCGAAAGCGCATCTGGCCGATCATCTGCCCTTCCTCGGTCATCACGCGCACTTCCCAGCGCCCGGCCGGGTCGGCGCCGAAGTTCTGCTTGTGCGACCAGGCCCGGTATCCCTGCTTGCGGCCCACCTGGATGTCGAGCGGCAGGCGCAGCTGTTCGCGGCCGTCGTGCAGCCAGACGTGGTAGACGCGTTCGCGCAGCCCCAGCGGCGCGCTGATGGCGGTGTAGGCGTAGAGACCGTCGGCGCCCAGGTCATCGAGCGTCAGCACCCGCCGGTCTTCGCCGGGCGCCATGGCCTGGGTATCGAAGCGCGTGGTGATGGCTTCCTCGGCCAGCCACATGGTCGACGGCGGCACCCAGTGCCGCACGAACCAGCCCACCGCGCCCAGGGCCAGCAAGGCGGCCGCCATCGCGTAGCCGCGCCGGCGGGACAGGCCCGTCATCAGATCGGCCACCGAGGGATAGGACATCAGCACCGCCGCTCCCAGCGCCAGCTCGTAGCTCAGGCCGGTGGGCAGGCGCAGCACCAGCGGCAGCGCGGTCAGCAGGACGGTGAAAAGCGTGAAGGCGTGGAAGGCCAGGAATACCCAGCGCCGCGGCGACAGCCAGTGGTTGTAGAGCGGGTCGACCAGCGCGACCACGGCGCAGGCGCCCGCCAGCCCGGTAAACACGGCCTGGCCGCTCAGCCAGGTGGTGGAGGTATAAAGAAAGGGCAGTACGAAGAACAGCCCTTCCTGGTGGATCATCTGCGTGAAATAGCGCAGCAGCGGTATCGGCACGTTCAGGCCGAACCGCCGCGCCACCAGCTGGCGCACGCTGTTTTCCACCACCAGCCACAGCCAGCTGGCGATCATGATCAGCGCGATGCCGCGGGCGAAGGCCTCGTGCCGTTCGACGGTGAAGAAGCTGACGATGCCCGAGACGAAGCCGAAGGCTGCGATGACGCCGGGGTAGCGCTGCACCAGTGCAAGCACGCGGTCGAAATGGTGCTTCCAGGAGGGCGGAATGCGGCCGGGCTTGAGCATGCGGGCAAGGAGAGCGGCGGACCGGCAGATGTTATCACCGGCCAGGCGCCGCGCTGGCGCGGTCCGCCGGGACCGGCATCGCCGTGCCTGGCGCAATGCGCCGGGGCCCCTGCCAGGTGCGCACCGTGATCTCGGCGGGATTGTCGGGCGCCGCATGCAAGACCGGCCGGTGCCCGGACCAGTGGAGTTCGAAGGCGCCGAAGCGGCAGCGGAACGGCAGCCGCACCGGCGGCAGTCCGGCCGGAATCGATGGCCGCGCCATCAGCCCGTCGGTAGCCATCGACAGGCCCAGGTAGCGCCGTTGCAGCACGTCCAGCGTGCCGGCCATCGCGTGCAGATGCACGCCTTCGGCCGAACTCGAATGGTCCGCAGAATCCTTCTCCGGCATCATGGCCTGGCGGTACAGCTCCCACGAGGCGGCGGGGTCGAGTTCGGCCAGCGCGCCGGCGGCGATGATGCGCGACAGGCTCGAATCGTGGCTGGTGCGCGCCAGCAGGTATTGCGCGCTGCGCAGCAGGTCCGGCGGCGCGACCGGGTAGCCGCAGCGCGCGAACAGGGCCAGCACCTCGTCCAGCGGGAACAGGTGCAGCAGCACCAGGAAGTCCGACTGCTTGGCCGCCTGCACGTCGTTGACCGACCGGCCCTCGCGCTCCAGCATCCAGTCCAGGCGGCCGGGACCGGCGCGGCGCCGGTAGCGGCCGATGTCGAATGGTTCGAGCCTCTCGAAGCCCTCGAACTGGCTGACCCGCCCTTCGCTGAAAGGCACGCGGATGCGTCGCGCGATGTCCTCCCACCGGTCCAGCTCGGCGGGCGTGAGCCCCAGGCGCCGCGACGCGTCGCCGTCGCCGCCGTCGGCCACTTCGGCCAGCGCGGGGCGCACCTGGCACAGCGTCCATGCCGCCATCAGATTGGTATAGGCATTGTTGTCGATGCCCGGCCGCGCGCGGCCGGGATAGGCGGTGTGGTATTCGTCCGGGCCGGCGATGCCGCGGATGTCGTAGCGCCCGTCGGCCGGGTCGGCCACGGCCAGGCCGGCCCAGAAGCGCGCCACTTCCACCATCAGGCGCGCGCCGTGGGTGGCAAGGAAATCCTTGTCGCCGGTCGCCAGGTAGTACTGCCAGACGTTGAACGCGGTGGCCGAACCGATGTGCCGCTGCAGAAAGGTATGGTCGGGCAGCCAGTGCCCGGTCAGCGGCATGAACTGGAAGGCCGGCGTCTCTTCGCGCCCGGTGCTGGCGCTGCGCCACGGGAACATCGCGCCGGGCAGGCCGGCCGCGCGCGCCGCCTCGCGGGCCGCCGGCAGGCGCCGGCAACGGTACGTCAGCGCGGCCCGCGCCACCTCGGGAAAGCGCAGTTCGTAGAACGGAAAGGCCAGGATCTCGTCCCAGAAGATCTGGCCGTGGTAGGCCTCCTGCCAGCCACGCGCCGGGAAGCCCGCGTCGAGGTCGGCAGTATGTTCGCAGAAGTTCTGCAATAGATGGAAGACATGAAAGCGGCTGGCCCGCTGCAGCGCCGGTTCGCCGATCTCGACGCAGGCGCGCTGCCACAGCGCCGCCCATGCGCGGGCATGGGCCTGGCGCAGCGCGCCGAAGTCCGGTGCCCGGGCCAGCTTGCCCAGCGCCACCTGCCCGCACTCGCCGCCGCATTCGCGCGACGAGGCGATCGCCGCGACCTTGCCCAGGCCCAGCGGCTGCCCCTGCGCGACGCGGCACAGCAGTCGCTCTCCGATGCGCAGTTCGCGGCGGTACGGATGGCGGGCCAGCACCGCGCCGGCATCGGCCAGGCAGCGGGTCGCCATCGCGACCTCGATGCCGGAACGGCGGGTGCGGACGAGGACGCGGACGGTGCCCCGGCCGTCGGCATCCGAGTCGACCAGCGACAGGTGGCGCGGGTTGTAGGGACGGAAGCGCCGCACGCCGCGATTGACCACGCCGGCATCGATGCAGCACAGCACCTCGATCTCGCCGCTCCAGTCCTCGGGCAGCAATTCGATGCGGCTGGCCGCCAGGTGGCGGTCGTCCATGCTGACCAGGCGTTCCTCGCGCAGCCGGGTGGTGCGGCCGGCTGCATCGCGGTAGCGCAGTTCCCGCACCGCCAAGCCGTCCCGCAGGAACAGGCCGTGGCGATAGTCCAGGAGCGCGGCCTTGTCGAGCGAGAACCAGTCGGCCTCTCCCACCGGCCGGAAGGTCAGCGGCAGCCAGTTGGGCAGGTTGACCAGCGATTCGTTTTCCACCCGCCGGCCGTTGACGTGGCTGGCCGCGCGGTCGTAGAGACCGGCGCAGTACGTGCCGGGATAGTGCCAGTCATCGGCGTCGGACGCGGTGGATGCGGCGCGCACGCTAAGGTAGCCGTTGCCGAGCGACAGCAGGGCCTCGCGCTGGCCCTCCTCTTCCCGATCGTAGCGATCGAAGCAGATGTCGGGGCGCGTCGCCGTGGCGTCCTGCTGCCGCCCGGCGGCTTCCCGGCAGCGCGGGCCGGGCATTCCGGGGCCGGACGTGCGCAGGCAATCCATGGGCTCGCCTCACCGGCGCACGCGCGGCCGGCCGCCGGCCGCGAACCACGGCATGCGGGCCTCGACGCCGGCGCGGTCGGGATACGCGGGTTGCGAGCCATAGCCGGTGACCGCGCAGGTCGAGGCGGCAACCGCGAAGCAGGCCGCCGCCAGCGGGTCGCGGCCTTCCAGCAGCGCCACGGCAAGGGCGCCGGTGAAGGCATCGCCGGCGCCCGTGGCATCGACGGCGGTGACGGGCTCGGCCGGAATCAGCGTCGATCGTCCGCCATGGGCCAGCAGGCAGCCGCCGTCGGCCAGCTTGATGCAGACGATGGGAATGCCCAGCGCCGCCAATCCGCCCGCGGCCGCCGCGGCCGAGTCCTCGTCCTTGACGCTGACGCCGCTCAGGACCGAGGCCTCGGCGGCATCCGGCGCGATCGCATGCGCGCGCGCCAGCACCGCCGCGTCGGCGCGCTCCGGCGGGCTGGG
Organism: Pigmentiphaga soli; assembly: GCF_039541095.1. Lineage (NCBI taxonomy): Bacteria > Pseudomonadati > Pseudomonadota > Betaproteobacteria > Burkholderiales > Alcaligenaceae > Pigmentiphaga > Pigmentiphaga soli. The sequence continues at coordinate 126,475 of NZ_BAABFO010000007.1, read as the reverse complement.
GTCGATCACCACCCTGACGCCGCGCCGGCCGGCGGCTTCCACCGCGCGTTCCACCAGCGCGGGGGGAATCTCGTAGTCGGCCACCAGCACCGAACCGGGATCGAGCGCCTCGATCGCCGCGACGGCGTCGGCCACCGCCGCATCATCCCAGCAATCGTTGGCATTGTTGGCGAGCACGATGCCTTTCTTGCCGCCCGGCGGCACGGCGATCATCGACACCGCGGTCGGCTCCTGCGCGCGCGAGACATGGGACAGGTCGATGCCCTGGCCGCGCAACGGCGCCATCGCCTGTTCGCCCAGCGCGTCGCTGCCGACCCTGCCGATCAACGTCGCCGCCGCCCCCAGGCGGCGGGCAAGAAACGCCACGTTGGCGGCCTTGCCGCCGCCTTGCGGCAGGAAGTCGGTGGCGATCAGGGTGGTGCCGGCCTCCAGCGGCCGCGGCACCCGTACCTGGAAATCGGCGTTGATGCTGCCGAGGGACGCAATACACGCCTTGGTCATGGGCCGTTGCCCCCATTGCCGAATGCCCGCCGGCGCGCGCGGACGGCCTTGAGCCCGCGCCTGAGTTCCTCCAGATAGGGCAGCAATGCCAGCAACGCGGCGGCGGCCAGCAGCGCGGCCACGTAGGCGGCCGGCAGCTTGCCCGCGTCCCAGGCCAGCGTCCAGCGCGGCGCTTCGTCGCCCAGCCCGAACAGCGCCAGGAACTGCGGCCAGTTCAGCGACGCCACCAGCATCCCGGCCGTAAGCGGCATCATTTCGAGGAAGCTGTGCACGTGCTGCTCGATGGGCGAGACCCAGCGGCGGCGCACCGCGTAGCTGACGTCCCACAACGCCGTGGCCTCGTGCGCCAGGAAGGCCGCGATCATGATCAGGAAGACCATGGCGTTGATCTCCAGGAACACGCAGGCCAGCAGCGGCAGCGCCATCTCCGCGAACATCAGCAGGTGCAGCACGGACTCCGCCGGTCCGGCGGTATGCGCGATATCGGTGCGGCGATGGCACAGCCAGTCGGCCAAGCCCGCCAGCAGCCAGAGGGGTATCACGAAGTAAAGCAGGATGATCTGCGCAGGAGGGGTCATGACAGGTTCGCATCGCCGGTGCACGAGCAGCCGGTAGCAAGCGGCGTGCCTCGCGGCGCGACGGCACGGAAACAATCTCATGCGATCGTCACAGCGGCGAAACAGAAGCGGCGGTCCGGCGTCACGGAACCGACACCACCCGAACTCGACAATGTCCGCACTGCCGGGCGTTGCCCGCCGGCAGCCCGTGGCCGGTGCTGTCGGTTTCCCGGCAGCCAGGGGGTACGCCGGACACGCCCGCTACGTCGCGGCCTTGCGCCGCGGCACCCTTCGCGTTCCGACAGCCGATGGCTCGCGCCAGGGGCTCGCTCGGCCTGCAATTGGAGATACGACGCTCTATGCAAAAACAATCCCATGTTCTTTTCCGGATCGGCAAGCCGCTGCTTGGCGCCGGCCTGGTATCGCTGGCCCTGCTGCTCGGCGGCTGCGGCGGCGACGACGATCCGGCCGGCCCCGGACCCGGCGACAACGGCGGCCAGACCGGCGACGGTCCGCCGCCGGCCTGTACCACCGCGCACTGCGCGCCCACGCCCTGAGCGGCCCCGCCAACCCACGAGATCCGATCCGGTATGAGCTTCAATCCCTCCAAACGCAAATTCCTGCGCGCCTCGCTCGGCACGGCCGCCTCGGCCGCCGCGCTGGCCAGCTTCCCGCCCGCCATCCGGCGCGCGCTCGCCATCGAGGCCAACAACGCCACCGGCACCATCAACGACGTCGAGCACGTGGTCCTGCTGATGATGGAGAACCGCTCCTTCGACAGCTACTTCGGCACCTTCAAGGGCGTGCGCGGCTACGGCGACCGCTTCGCGATACCGACGCCGTTCGGCCCCAACATCTTCTACCAGGCCTATACCAAGGTCGCGCCGACTGCCACCTACGTGCCCTTCCACCTGGACGGCAGCCAGGGCAACGCGCAGCGCGCCGGCGGCACGCCGCACAGCTGGGCCGACACCCAGGCCGCCTGGGACCACGGCCGCATGAACCGCTGGCCGGACGCGAAAAACCCGCTGTCGATGGGGTACTACGACAGCGCCGAAGTGCCTTTCCAGCGTGCCCTGGCCGAGGCCTTCACCGTCTGCGACCACTACCACTGCGGCATGCACACCGGCACCATCGCCAACCGGCTGTTCTACTGGAGCGGCACCAACGGCCCGAACGGCATCAGTCCCGTCGACGGCAGCCGGGTCGAGGTGGCGGCGCTGAACAACCAGTTCAACGGCGGCAACGACATCGGCCCTTCCACCGAGGGCTGGACCTGGACCACCTATGCCGACCGCCTGGAAAAGGCCGGCGTGCGCTGGAAGGTCTACCAGAGCCTGATCGACAACTTCGGCTGCAACGAGATGATGGGCTTTCGCCATTGGCGCGCCGAGATCGAGAAAATGCCGGCGGCGCGCCGGCCGCTCTACGTGAGCGCCGAAGACATCAACCAGTCGGTCGACGCCGCCGGCCCGTTCTACGATCCGGCCCAGGACGATCCGCTCAGTCCCTACGCCAAGGGCTTCGGCAACACCATGCCCCAGGGCTTCCTGGAAACCTTCCGCGACGATATCCAGAACGGCAGGCTGCCGCAGGTATCGTGGATCATCCCTCCCTCGGCCTACAGCGAGCATCCCGGCCCGTCGAGCCCGGCGCAGGGCGGCTGGTACGTCCAGGCAGTGCTGGACGCGCTGACGGCCAACCCCGAGGTCTGGAGCAAGACCGTCCTGATCATCAACTTCGACGAGAACGACGGCTTCTTCGACCATCTGCCCACGCCTTCGGTGCCGTCGCGCAACCCGGACGGCTCGCTGGCCGGCGGCTACACCTTCGCCGACGACGAGGTGGCGGTCGAATACCACGACTACTCGCCAGCCACCGCCAGCCAGCCGGCCATCGACGGCCGCCCCTACGGCCCCGGCCCGCGCGTGCCGATGTGGGTGGTCTCGCCGTGGAGCCGCGGCGGTTGGGTCAATTCGCAGGTGTTCGACCACACCTCGACGCTGCTTTTCCTGGAAAAGCGTTTCGGCGTGGCCGAGCCGCAGATCAGCGCCTATCGCCGCTCCATCTGCGGCGACCTGACCTCCTGCTTCAACTTCGTCGACCCGAACAACGAAGTACTGCCTGCGCTGGGCGGCAGCAACACCAAGGACGGCGTCGACGGCCTGGTCGCCACGCAGAGCGGCGAACCTGCGCTGCCCCAGCCCACCGCGACCTCGGCCTCGCCGCTGCCCAGGCAGGAAAGCGGCACGCGGCCCTCGCGCGCCCTGCCCTATGAACTGCACACCACGGCCCAGGCTGCCTCGGGCACCGTGAAGCTGCTGTTCGCCAATGCGAGTTCGAACGGCGTCGGCGCGGTGTTCCACGTCTACGACAAGAACCATCTCGACCTCATCCCGCGCCGTTATGCGGTCGAGGCCGGCAAGGCGCTGGACGGCAGCTGGGATGCGAGCGCCGATGGCGGCAAGTACGACCTGTGGGTGCTGGGGCCCAACGGCTACCACCGCGAGTTCATCGGCGACCTGAGCGAGCTGGAAGCCTCGGGCGGCCCGGAAATCCAGGTCTGCTACGAGCTGTGCGATCCGCCGGCGATCCAGGTCAAGCTGTACAACCGCGGCAGCAAACCCTGTACCTTCACCGCCAACGCGCAAGCCTACCGCGGCGACGGCCCCTGGACCGCGCAGGTCGAGGCCGGCGGTACCGGCGAACTGCGCTGGCCGGTGGGCGACAGCGGCAACTGGTACGACTTCGTCGTCACCTGCGACGCCGCGCCGTCGTTCAAGCGCCGCTTCGCCGGCCGGATCGAGAACGGGAAGGACTCGGTCACCGATCCGGAGATGGGCCAGGCGCACTGAGCGCCGTCAGGCCTCGCCGGCGCGGCTAGCGTTGACGATTGCCGCTCTTTTGCGGGTCGCGGGGCGGCTCGGCCTGCCGTTCGGCGTCCAGGTCATTCTGGCCGCCGGCTGCCGGCGTATCGGTATCCTCGCGCGGCAGGCTGGCGGCGGGAAGGGTCTTGTTCTCGTCCTTGAGATGGTCGTCGACGTGGCGCGACATCGGATTGGTTCCTTGCTGTGCCATGGTGCTCTCCTTCAGAGTCCCATGCTCAGCAAATGCCGTTCCGCCCCTGCTCTGCGCTGCGGACTCGCGCTGGCTTACCGGCAAAGTCAGTGCATCGGGCGGGCATGGCACTTGCCGGCGAACAGCGCTTCGGGCTCCCCGGCGGAGGACAGGAATCATGAGCGCATCGGTGACAGGAATCCCCCAGCGGCAATTCCCGCGCCGCTTCGAATGGGCCGGCTATCTGACCGGCTTCGGGCTGAGCGGCTTCTTCGACGGCATCCTGCTGCACCAGATCCTGCAATGGCATCATCTGCTGTCGGCCATCACCCGCGGCGTGCTGGGCGACATCCGGGGCCAGGTCATGGCGGACGGCCTGTTCCATGCCGCGATGTACGTCGTCGCGGCGGCGGGGCTGTGGCTGCTCTACCGGTCGCGCGCGACGCTGGCGCTGGCCGGCGCGAACCGGCGCCTGCTGGCGGACTTCTGGATCGGCTTCGGCGTCTGGCACGTCGTCGATGCGGTGTTCTCGCACTGGATCACCGGCATCCACCGCATCCGGATGGATTCGCCCACGCCGCTGGCCTGGGACCTGGCCTGGCTGTTCGTTTTCGGGCTGATTCCGCTGGCGGCCGGAATCCGCATGCGGATCGGCGGCGGGCCGGACGGCGGCGGCACCGGCGAACTGGCGCGGCACGGCGTCGCGATGACGCTGCTGGCCGCGACCGTGGCGGCGGCGGCGCTCAATCTGTTTCCCGTCCGGCGCGGGCAGATCGAGACGGTAATGGTGGTGCTCAGGCCCGGTGCTCCCGCGGCCTCGCTCTTCTCGGCCCTGGGGGATACCGGCGCCAGCGTGCTGTGGAGCGATCCGGGAGGCGGCGTATGGGTGCTCGCCGGTGCCAGCGCCATCGACCTGTTCCCCTTGTACGGGCGGGGAGCGATGTACGTCAGCGGCACGCTCGCGCCGGCCGGCTGTTCCGCCTGGTTCAGGGCGCCAGGGGCCGGCGCTTGAGGCCGCCGGCGCCGGCGCTCAACGAAGGCCGCCCAGATCGCCGTAGTACCTGGCCCGCGCATAGCGGTAGCTGCCGTACTTGGGCCGGAAGCCATAGCGGTCGGGCAGCAGTTTCAGGCCGTTGAAGACCAGGCCGTCCACCGGCGCGCCGGCCTCGGTCAGCCGCTTGGCGGCCTCGCGGATCTCGCCCACGGTATTGAGCCCGGCCCTTACGACGACCAGCACCGAAGCCGCATGCGTCCCGACCGCCGCGGCGTCGGACGAGGACAGCACGGGCGGGGTATCGACGATGACCAGGTCGTAGCCTTCGGCCAGCACCCGCAGGCTGCGCCCGAAGGCCGGCGAGCCCAGCAGCTCGGACGGATCGAAGGCGGCGGTGCCGGTGGCGATGAAATCCACGCCTTCGGCCACGCTGTGCTTGGTCACCGCCTCGGGCGCGGTGGCGCCGGTCAGCACCTCGAACAGGCCGCTGTCCTTGGGCACGTTGAAATAGCGGTTCAGCTGCCCGCGCTGGAAGTCGGCGTCGATCAGCAGCACGCGCTTGCCCACCGCCCCCTGGATGAAGGCGAAATTGGCCGAGATGAAAGACTTGCCCACCCCGGCCACCGGGCCGGTGATCACCAGCACATTGCTCACCGCCTGCCGCAGCGACCGGTGCATGATCGTGCGCAGCATGCGCAGGCTTTCGATGGCCGGATCCTTGCCCTGCTTCTGCGCCAGCAGCGGCTGCAGGCCGGCATTGCGGCGCCGGGCGCGGCGCCACAGGCGTTCGTGGGTCTCGCTGTAGGGAATGGTGGCCAGCACCCGCCAGCCGGTGTGGCGCTCGGTCTCCTCCGGATCCGACAGGCCGCCGAACAGGGCGTTGCGCATCAGCGCCAGCAACATGCCGCCCACCAGCCCCACGGCGGCGGCGATGCCGACGATCATGGCCGGCTTGGGCCGCACCGGCTCTTCCGGCACCACCGCGGCGTCGAGCACGCGCACGTTGCCGATCTTGCCGGCCCGCACCAGTTGCAGCTGCTGGGCATTGTTCAGCATGGCGGTATAGAGCTCGGTATTGACCTTGACGTCCCGCACCAGCCGCACCACGTCCTGCTCCAGGTCGGGCAGGCCGCGGATGCGGCCGTTGATGCGGCCGATGTCGGCATTGAGCGAGGCGATCTGCTGGTCGATGGCCTGGATGCTGGGGTGCGAGTTCGAGAAGCGCGCCTCCAGCTCGCTGCGCCGCGCGCGCAGCTCGACGATCTTGGTCTGCGCCTCGGCCACCTGGGTCAGGACCAGCTTGGCCTCCTCGCTCAGGTTGATGGTGCCGCGCTGGTTGCGCAGGTTGTTGTACCGGGTTTCGGCGTCGTCCAGCCGCTTTTTCATGGCGGGCAGCTGCTGGTCCAGGAAGACCAGCGCCTTCTCGGCCTGGGCCGAGCGGCGATTCACGTTCTGGCGCACGTAGGCCTCGCCGATCTCGTTCAGCACCGCGGTGGTCATCGCCGGATCGCTGCCCTCCAGCGTCACGCCGATCACGCCCGATTGGCGCCCGCGCTCGAAGATGCCCAGGCGAGCCTGCACGGACTCCTCGGCCACCAGGCGCGAGCGCCGGCGCAGGGTGAAGCCGGTCCCGGCCGGCGCCTGCAGCGCGTCGACCTGGATGTCGATGGCGCCGTCGGGCAGCGGAAAATGCTCCAGCCGCCCCACCGCCCCCTCGAACAGGCCGCCGTGCACGCTCTCCCGCAGGCGATAGCGGTCGCCGCCGAGCGCCGTCAGGGTGAGCTTCTTGGCCAGCAGCGAGCGCGGCACGTCGAGGCGCCCGACCGAAATGTGTTCGCCGCCCCAGGCATAGCCGCCGCGCGGCAGGACCGACAGCAGCGTTTCGCCATAGCCCTGGGCCACCAGCCATCGCCCCAGCAGCGGCAGATAGTCCGGCGTGGCCTCGATGTACAGCAGGTAGCGGTCGACCGCCGCGCCGACCACGCTGCGCGAGCGCAGCACCTCCATTTCCCCCGATGCCGCCGGCTTGAGGTCGAACATGGCCGATACGTCGCCCAGCAGCGTGCGCGCGGGCGAGCTGGGCTGTTCCTCTTCCACCTGCACGACGAGGTCGGGCCGGTAGACCGGCGGCGTGACCAGTACGTACAGCACCGCCAGCGCCGTCACCAGCAAGGCGATGCCGAGGATGGACCAGCGCCGCGCCACCAATGCGTCCATGCAGGAGGACAGGGGGATGTCGGAACGCCGCGGCGGGGGGGAATCGAAGGTTTCAACAGGCAAGGTCATCGTCGGCTCGCTGAAGGGAGATTGGCCGCGCAGCTCACCGGCCCACGGCCGAGGCAGTCTGCAGGGTCTGGGTACTGGGGAAGAGCAGGCTGATGAAGCGGTTCCAGCGGACCAGGTTGCCGGCGTCGACGAACACCACGTCCTTGGGCTCGAGCTCGAACTGCTCGGCCACGGCCATGGCGCCCACCGACTTGGCGTCCAGGTGGAAGATCCGCGGTTCGGCGGGGTCGGTCGTGCGGACCACGAAGATGTTGGAGGGATCGGCCGTGTTCTGGTTGGGCCCGCCCGAGGTTCCGAGGGCTTCGCTCAGGCTCATCCGGCCGTCGCGCAGCGGCAACGCCTGCGGGACGTTGACCTCGCCCATCACGAATATCTTGCTTTCCTCGCGCGGCGACACGCGCACGATGTCGCCGGGCTTGAGCATGATTTTCGCCAGGTCGAGCCCGCGCTCGATCAGGCGGGGAACGTTGACGCGGGTGGCCATGCCGCCCCGCACCACGAAGACGCGGCTGCGGTCCGCCGTGGGCAGGAAGCCCCCGGCCCGGTTGATGGCCTCGACCAGGCTCATGGGCAAATCGTTGATGGCGACAGTGCCGGGCGTCTTCAATTCACCCTCCAGATAGACCCGTTTGCTGCGGTACCCAAGCACGCGCACGGTGATCTGCGGGTTTTTGATGTAGTCGCCCGCATTGGCGATTATCAAATCCCTGACCTGGCCCTCGGTCAATCCGGCCACGTGCAGTAGTCCCAGATAGGGGAACTGGATGTATCCATCGGCCGATACCGGATATCCCGGAATGCCCGAGGTGGTGTCCCCGAGGGTTAGCTCGGTCGCGCCCGACCCGATGGCGTAGGTCTGTGTCGGAAGCACGAGTTCGGGGTGGTCCCAGACGACGATGGAAAGAATGTCGCCGGGGCCGATCTGATAGGGCATGCCCTCGCCCAGCAAGGCCTCGGTCGCCGTTTCGGTCTGCGCCTCGCGTTCGCGCCGCTCCTCCAGCACGAGCGCCGGGGTGATCTGCTGCACCTCGGGTATGGAGGCCCGGTTGCCCGGGTCGATGGGGCGCTCGGGGTCGTAGCGCATTCCCGGCGCATAGGCGCACGCGCCCAGCGCCGCGGTCAGCAGGGCGGCGCCCAGCATCCGGAAGAAAGTCGCACAAGTGATGTTCATGGCAGCTCGCGTCGGGTCACTTCGTTGCATGAGGAACGTTGCATGAGGAGTTGCCCGTGGCCACGGGTTGCGCCATTCGACGCCCTTTTTCCGCAGCCGCCCATTGGACGGATGGGTTAGATCTCGCCCTCATCCTCCGCCTCATCCCTAAGGATGTTTTCGCGTCCGGGCACGGCCCATAAGCTTTCGGCGTGTCAACGATCCGTGCAGGAGCATTCGATGAAACTGGCTGCATTCCCGGGGTCCGAACGTGCCGCAGGCACGCACGCGGTCTACCGCCTGGCCGATGCCTGCATCGTGATCGGCTGCGGGCTGGCGGCCGGCCGCCTGCCGCTGCCAGGCCAGCCGCCGGCCGACATGCCGCCCATCCAGCCGTTCCTCATCGTGCTGTGCGCGCTCGCCGCGCTGCTGGTATTTCCCGCCTTCCGGCTCTATGGATCGTGGCGCGGCCGGCGCATGGGCGATCTCGCGCTGTCCGGCTTCGCCGCATGGAGCGCGGTCTACGCGATGGGCATCCTGCTCAGTTTCGTCCTGCACCAGAGCGGCGCGGTCTCGCGCTCGTGGGCGGCGGCGTGGTTCGTCCTCACTGCGCTGATGCTGGTGGGCGCGCGGCTGGCGGCGTACCGGGCGCTGGGCGCCGCGCGCGACCGCGGCCTGGACCAGAAGCGGGTGCTGATGATAGGGTTCGGCGCCCTGGGCCGCGACCTGTGGCGGCGCGTTGGCCAATTCCGCGCCACGGGCTACGAAGTGGTCGGCATCTACAGCGGTGCCGACGAATGCCTGCCCAGCAGCGTGCGCCGCCTGTGCCAGCTGGACCGCATCGCCGAGTTCGTGCGCACGGCCAGCGTGCGCGAAGTGTGGATCGTGCTGCCCATCGAGCAGGGCCCGCAGGTGCACGAGGTGCTGCGCCGGCTGCGCAATGACCTGGTCGACATCCGCTGGATACCGGACGTGATGTCGATTCGCCTGCTGGGCCACCGCATCGACGATTTCATGGGCCTGCCTGCCGTGCAGCTGAACAGCCTGCCGGTGCTCGGCATCCGCGGCATGGCCAAAGAAGCGTTCGACCGCTGCTTCGCGCTATGCGCGCTGGCCGGCCTGGCGCCGCTGCTGCTGGTGCTGGCCCTGCTGGTGAAGTGCTCGTCGCGCGGGCCGGTACTGTTCACCCAGCCGCGCCTGGGCCTGGACGGCAAGATCTTCCACGTCTACAAGTTCCGCAGCATGACGGTCCACCAGGAAGCCGGCACCGTCACCCAGGCCACGCGCGACGATACCCGCGTCACGCGCATCGGCGCCTTCCTGCGCCGCACCAGCCTGGACGAGCTGCCCCAGTTCCTCAACGTGCTCAAGGGCGACATGTCGGTGGTCGGTCCGCGGCCCCACGCCCTGGCGCACAACGACCTGTACAAGGACCTGGTGGAAAGCTACATGATGCGGCACCGGGTCAAGCCCGGCATCACCGGCTGGGCGCAGGTGAACGGCTACCGCGGCCAGACCGAGACCGTGCACAAGATGCAGGCCCGGGTCGAGCACGACATCTACTACATCCGCAACTGGTCCTTCCTGATGGACCTGCGCATCATCGCCCGCACCGTGCTGTCGGGCTGGAGCGGCTCGAATGCGTACTGAAATGCACGCCGGCAAGATGCACGCGCCCGACCGCCATACCGCCGGCTTCTGGAGCGCCGACGACTTCCGCGCCGCCGTCGAGATGCTGCCGCTCATATCGGTGGACCTGCTGCTGCGCAACGCCGACGGCGCCTACCTGCTGGGGCTGCGCAGCAATCCCCCCGCGCAGGGAACGTGGTTCGTGCCCGGCGGCCGCATCCTCAAGGACGAGACCATGGCCGCCGCCCTGGTCCGCATCGCGCGCAGCGAGCTGGCGCTGGACCTGCCGGTTTCCGCCTGGACTCCGCGCGGCATTTACGAACACTTCTACGACGTCAATTTCGCCGGCGAACGCGGGCGGCGCACGCACTACGTCGTGCTGGCCTTCGAAACCCGGCTGGCGGATCCCCTGTACGCCCTGCCCCGCACCCAGCACCGCGACTATCGCTGGATATCGCCCGCCGGCGCCATCCGCGACGCCGGCGTCCACCCCTACACGCAGGCCTATTTCAAGGAGCATGCGGCATGACCCACGCCAGTCCACCTTTCCGGGCCGTCATCCTCTGCGGCGGCTCGGGCTCGCGCCTGTGGCCGCTCTCGCGCGAGACGCTGCCGAAGCAATTCATCAGCCTGAACGACACCCACAGCCTGCTGCAGAACACCCTGCTGCGGCTGTCGGCGGCGAATGCCGCCCGCCGCCCCATGCTGGTATGCAACGACGCCCACCGCTTCATCGCCGCCGAGCAGGCGGCCGAGATCGGCCTGCAAGACCTCGAGCTGATCCTGGAGCCCTGCCCGCGCAACACGGCGCCGGCCATCGCCGCGGCGGCGCTGCGCGCGATGCGCGCCGATCCGGCCGCCGTGCTGCTGGTGGCGCCATCCGACCACGTGCTGGAAGACGGCCCCGTGCTGCGCCAGGCGCTGGAGACAGCCCATGCGCAAGCTTGCGCCGGCGCCCTGGTGACCTTCGGCATCGTCCCCACCGCGCCGCTCTCGGGCTACGGCTATATCCAGGCCGCAGCGTCCGCCGGCGACCCGGCCGGCGCGCGCAAGGTGCGCCGTTTCGTCGAAAAGCCGTCCACCGAAATCGCCCAGGGCTTCCTGCAGGAAGGCAGCTACTACTGGAACAGCGGCATCTTCGCGTTCCGCGCGGCGGCGTACCTGCGGGAACTGGAACAGCACGCGCCGGCCATGCTGGCGGCGGTCCGCCAGGCGCTGGCCAGCGGCAGCGGCGACGACGCCGTCTGCCGCCTGGACCCGGCGGATTACGCGGCCTGCCCGGCGGACTCGATCGACTACGCCGTGATGGAACGCACCGACCGCGCCGTCATGGTGCCGCTGGAGTGCGCGTGGAGCGACGTCGGCGCCTGGGACAGCGTATGGAGCCTGGCGCCCAAGTCGGCCGACGGCAATGCCGTCATGGGCGACGTGGTGCTGGAAGACTCGCGCAACTGCCTGGTCCATGCCGAGCACCGCATGGTGGCCTCGGTGGGACTGGACGACATCGTCATCGTCGAGACCGCCGACGCCATCCTGGTGCTGCGCCGGGACCGGGCACAGGACGTCAGGCTGCTGGTGGAGCGCTTCAAGAGCCAGCACCGCGAACAGCTGGCCACGCACCGCCAGGTGCTGCGCCCCTGGGGCAGCTACGACTCGGTGCACCGCGGCGAACGCTACCAGATCAAGCGCATCACCGTGAAGCCGGGCGCGCGCCTGTCGACCCAGATGCACCACCACCGCGCCGAGCACTGGATCGTGGTGTCGGGCACCGCGCGCGTCACCAACGGCGACCGGCAATACCTGCTGACCGAGAACCAGTCCACCTTCATCCCGCTGGGCGAGGTCCACAGCCTGGAGAACCCCGGGAAGATCCCGCTGGACATCATCGAGGTCCAGTCCGGGCCCTACCTGGGCGAGGACGACATCGTCCGCTTCCAGGACGTGTACGGACGCGTATGAAGCCTGCGCAAGCAGCCGCCATTGAACCCAGGACAAGACCATGCCCAAGAGAGCATTGATCACCGGCATCACCGGCCAGGACGGCGCCTATCTGGCCGAACTGCTGCTGGACAAGGGATACGAGGTGCACGGCATCAAGCGCCGCGCCTCGATGTTCAACACCGCCCGCATCGACCACCTGTACCAGGATCCGCACCAGCGGCAGCGCAACCTCGTCCTGCACCACGGCGACATGACGGATTCGTGCAGCCTGACCCGCATCGTGCAGGCGGTGCGCCCCGACGAGATCTACAACCTGGCGGCCCAGAGCCACGTGGGCGTTTCGTTCGAGGAACCCGAGTACACGGCCAATACGGACGCCCTGGGCACCCTGCGCCTGCTCGAGGCGATCCGCATGCTGCGGCTGGGCAACCGCACGCGCCTGTACCAGGCCTCGACCTCCGAGCTGTACGGCATGGTGCAGGAGACGCCGCAGCGCGAAACCACGCCGTTCTATCCGCGCAGCCCGTACGCCGCGGCCAAGCTGTACGCCTACTGGATCTGCGTCAACTACCGCGAGGCCTACGGCATGTACGCCTGCAACGGCATTCTGTTCAACCACGAATCGCCGCGGCGCGGCGAGACCTTCGTCACCCGCAAGATCACGCGGGCGATGGCCCGCATCGTGCTGGGCCTGCAGGACTGCCTGTACCTGGGCAACCTGTCGGCCCGGCGCGACTGGGGCCATGCGCGCGACTACGTGGAAATGCAGTGGCTGATGCTGCAGCAGGAAGAGCCCGAGGATTTCGTCATCGCCACCGGCATGCAATACAGCGTGCGCGATTTCATCGACGCCGCGGCGCGCGAGCTCGGCCTCTTGCTGTGCTGGGAGGGCGAAGGCCTGCACGAAACCGCCACCGTGCTGCTGAGCACCGTGCACGATCGCGTCCGCCCCGGGCAGGTGATCGTGCGCGTGGACCCGCGCTACTTCCGGCCCACCGAGGTCGACACCCTGCTGGGCGACCCGTCCAAGGCGGCCCGCCGGCTGGGCTGGGCGCCGCGCACCACGTTCGCCGAACTGGTGGCCGAGATGGTGGAGAACGACCTGAAGGACGCGCGCCGCGACGCCCTGATGGAAGAAAGCGGCTACGCCGTCTATGCCTGCAAGGAGTAGCGCCATGGCCAGCCTGACACGCATTTTCGTAGCCGGCCATCGCGGCATGGTCGGATCGGCCATCGTGCGCGCGCTGGAAAGCCGCGGCACGCCCGGCATCGTCACCCGCTCGCACGGCGAGCTCGACCTGGAAGACCAGGCGGCGGTACGGCAGTTCTTCGATCGCGAGCGGCCCGACGTGGTGTACCTGGCGGCCGCCAAGGTGGGCGGCATCCTCGACAATGACCGCCACCCGGCGGTGTACCTGGCGCGCAACCTGGCCATCCAGACCAATGTCATCCGCGCGGCCTACGAGTCCGGCGTGCGCAAGCTGCTGTACCTGGGTTCCTCCTGCATCTACCCGCGCGAGTGCGCCCAGCCCATCCGCGAAGACTACCTGCTGACCGGGCCGCTGGAGCCCACCAACGAGGCCTACGCCATCGCCAAGATCGCCGGGCTCAAGCTGTGCGAGGCCTATCGCCGCGAATTCGGCTCGCGCTTCGTCTGCGCCATGCCAACCAATCTGTACGGCCCGCGCGACAACTACCACCTGCAAAGCAGCCACGTGATGCCGGCGCTGATCCGCAAGTTCCACGAAGCCAAGAAGGCTGGCGCGCCCGAGGTCGAGGTCTGGGGCAGCGGCACGCCCTTGCGCGAATTCCTGCACGTGGACGACCTGGCGCGCGCCTGCGTGCACCTGCTGGAAAGCGATCCGCCCGAGGCCGTCTACAACGTCGGCTCCGGCGCGGAGATCCGCATCGCCGAGCTGGCGCGGCTGGTGGCGCGGATCGTGGGCTATCCCGGCAATCTGAGGTTCGACCCGGCGCGGCCGGACGGAACGCCGCGCAAGCTGCTCGACTCGTCGCGCATGCGCGGCCTGGGCTGGGCGCCGCAGATCGATCTCGAAACGGGCATTGCCATGACCTACCGCGACTTCCTGCGGGAAACCGGCGGCCTGCACATGGCGCGCTGCGCCGACGGACGGTACCGATGAAGCGTTTCATCCGGCGCTACGTCGCCGACAACGCCTCGCTCTGGGGCCTGCTGGAGTACGGCTGCGGGCCGCTGGTGTCGCTGGCGGCCGTGCCGATCCTGTTCCGGCAGCTGGATGCCGAGGGCTTCGGGCAGTACGCGATGATGGTGGCGGTGGCGGGCTTCGGCAACGTGGCCAATCTGGGCAGCGCGGTCACCGCCACCAAGCTGGTGTCGGAACGGCTGCACGAACCGGGCGGCGCCCGGCGCGGCGCCGGGGTCGCGCTGGCGCTGGTGGGCTGCGCGCTGGCCGCCGTCGTCGTCGCCGTGGGCGCCGCCGCCCTCGTGCTGGGGCTGGCCTGGCCGCGCGCCGCCTTCGGCAGCACCCCGCTGTACGCCCTGCTGCCGGCCGCGATGGCGATCTACGTGGCGCAACAGATCGATCAGCTGTTCGCCGGCGCGCTCAAAGGACGCGAGGATTTCGCCGCCACCGCATGGTGCGAATGCGCCGGCCGCGTGGCCGCCATGGCGCTGGCCTGCGCGGCGGCCTGGGCCACGCACGCCGCCATCTGGGTGGCGCTGGCCCAGGGCGCGGGGCTGCTGCTGTCCGGCATGGCCAAGATGGTGGTCTTTGCCCGCCGCGACGGCCGCTGGTGGGTGCCGCCGGTGCCGGACCGCGCGGCCATGGCCGGCGCCTTCCGGTTCTCGCGCTGGACCTGGCTGCACGGCGTGGGCGCACTGGCCTTCGGCTCGCTCGACCGGGTAGTGGTCGGCAGCCTGATGGGCCCGGCCGCGCTGGCCCTGTACACCGTGGGCATGCAGGCCGGCCAGCTGGTCCATACCGCCTCGGTGGCGGTGTTCCAGAAGGCCATGCCGCGGATACGGCGGCTGTCGGTGGCGCCGCCCTACCCCGGCGCGGCCGGCGACGAGGTCCGGCGCCTGATGCGCTGGAACCTGGCGCTGTCGCTGTCCGCCACGCTGGCCTTGCTGCTGGCGGGCCAGCCGCTGCTGGCGCTGCTCTCGGGCCAGGCGCACGCGCAGGGCCAGCAGCTCACCTTCGACCTGCTGATCCTCGCCTCCGGCATGCTGTCGCTCAACGCGGCCGCCCATTTCTCGCTGCTGGGCCTGGGCAACGGCCGCGCCGTGGCGCTGCTCAACGGCGTGGGCGGCGTCACCATGCTGGGGCTGATGGCCGCGCTGTTCGGCCCCGTGGGCCAGAACGCCGCGGCCATCGGCCGCATCGCCTACGCCATGGTGACCCTGGCCGGCGTGGGGCTGGCCCTGCGCCAGTCCCGCCACCCGCTGGCCGCCGCCATCGTCCCCGCTGCCACCCGGTAGCCATCCATGCCGAGGCAATACATGCGCAAGCAATACGCGGCCGCGACCCAGCAACTGACCGATTTCGTCAGCCGCCTGCGGCCTCCGCCTCCCGTCGCGCAGGCCCTGCTGCCGCGGCTCACCGTGGTAACGCCCTCGTACAACCAGGGCCGCTTCCTGGAACGCACCATCCTGTCGGTGCTGAACCAGGGCTACCCCAACCTGGAATACATCATCATCGACGGCGGCTCCAGCGACGACAGCGTGGACATCATCCGGCGCTACGCCGGCCACCTCGCGTATTGGGAAAGCAAGCCCGACCGCGGGCAATCGCACGCCATCAACAAGGGCTTCCGGCGCGCGACCGGCGACTACGTGTGCTGGCAGAACTCCGACGACCTGTTCTTCCCCGGCGCGCTGCTGCGCCTGGGCCGGGCGGCGGCGGCCGACTGGCCGCCCATCGTCAGCGGCAACCTGTACCTGGCCGACGCCGACAACCGCATCTTCCGCGAGGTGCGCTACACCCCGGTCGACCGCGGCATGCTGACCGTGGTCAAGGCCTCCATTCCGAACCAGTCCGCCATCTTCCGGCGCGACCTGCTGGAACGGTACGGCGCGCTGGACGAAGGCAAGCGCTATTGCATGGATCTGGACCTGTGGAGCCGGCTGCTGCCCACCGGCACCAACGTCATGGCGCACGACGCCTACGGGGTCTACACGGTGCACGACGCCACCAAGACCGTCCTGCTGCAGGACGTGCTGCAGCGCGAACGCAGCCAGATCATCGAAGGCATCCGGCGCAGCGGGCCGCGCATCGGCCGCCCGCGCGCGTGGTCGTACCGCGCCGCCAAGGTGGCCGCCCACGTGCGCCAGGGCGACCTGTTCTACCTGCTGGAGAAAGCCGTCGCCAAGCTCGCGGGCCGCGACGACTGGGATGCGCAATGAGGAGCCACCGGCCATGAATACTTCCCGTTCCACCCTGCCGCTGTTGTGCCTGTTCGTGTTCTGCGCGCTGGCGCTGAACGACGACACCCTGGTGCTGCAACTCGGCGGCTTCAAGGTGGCGACGTACGACCTGCTGTTCATCGCCATGGTGCTGGTCAAGTTCTTCCGCCTGGGCCAGCCGGGCGCCTATGCGCTGCCGTCGGGCGGCGTGGGCTTGGCGATGGGGCTGCAATGCGTGGCGCTGGCCTACCTCGCCCTGGCCAGCCGGCCGCAGCCCGACATCGTGGCGGCCGACACGGCGCGCGACCTGCGCATCGTGCTGTACTTCGTGAGCGTGCCCTTTCTTTGCTACAAGGACATCGACGGCCCGGCGGCCTACGCCGCCCTGCAGCGGACCATCGTGCTGTCCGGCGTGGCCGTGGCCACGCTGATGCTGGGCGAACAGCTCGGCGGCTTCAGCATCAGCCAGCCCCTGCGCGACGTGCGCCTGGGCGTGTGGGCCCTGCCCTTCGCCATGGTCTCGATCATTCTGTTCCCGCGCACGCTGCGGCTGGGCCGCATCGCGGGCTACGCGCTGACCCTGTACCTGCTGCTGGCGCTGGTCATGTCGCTCAACCGCAGCCAGTATCTGCAACTGGCCGTGTCGGTGGCGCTGGCGGCCCTGCTGGGCATGCGGGCCGGGGCGCTGCGCAAATCCCTGCTGCTGTACGCGCCGGCGCTGCTGGCAGGCATCCTGGTGTTCCAGAGCATCGGCTACATGGACGTGCTGCTCGACCGCGTCTTCAGCGTGCAGGACCTGAGCCAGGATTCCAGCTACGGCGCCCGCATCGAGGAAATGGAAGGCCAGATGGACCTGTTCCGCGAGGCGCCGCTGTTCGGCCACGGGGCCGGCATGCGCAGCTGGGTGATGGGCGAAGAAGGCTTCGAGCTGAGCACCTTCGCCCACAATTCCTGGGCCTTCTACCTGATGAAGTTCGGCATGGTCGGCCTGGCGCTGATCATGCTCACGCCGCTGTCGATACTGCTGCTGGCGCTGGCGCGCCCCTGCGCCCATCCGGCCCTGGAACTGCACCGGCGCTACCTGCTGAGCTGCCTGCCCGTCTATATCGTCGTGGATTCGTTCTCCGGCGGCCTGTCGTACGCGCCCAAGACCGCCTTCCTGGGCTTCCTGCTGTGCTATTGCCTGGCGCTGATGAATCACGCGCGGCTCCAGGCCCCGGCCGCGCCGCGCGCCGCCGTGCCGGCCCGGCCGGCGCTGCGCGGGATGGCGACCCATGGCTGACGTCCTGTTCGTGGCGCCCGACCTGGCGCCGGGCGGCGTCGGCCGCTGCGTGGCCTTCATCGTCGATGCGCTGCCCGGACACGGGCTGGAGACTGGCCTGTTCCTGCTGCGCCGCCATCGGCAGGCCTATGCCGTGGCCAATTCCCGGGTGGCGCACGCCCTGGCCGGCACGCCGCCCGGCTGGCGCTTGCGCGCGTCGCTGCCGCTGGCCCTGTGGCGCCTGCTGCGCCACCTGCGCCGCGACCCGCCGGCCGTGGTGTGCTCGCACGGGCTGATGTGCAACCTGCTGGTGGCCGCGGCCCGCCTGCTGTCGAGGCAGCGGTTCGCCTCGGTGGCCTTCGAGCACAACAGTCCGGCCGTCTGCTACAGCGGCTCGGCCCTGCGGCGCGCGGCGCGCTGGGCCGTGCGCCTGGCTTATCCGCGCCACAGCCTGGTGGTCGGGGTCTCGCGCGGGGTGGCGCGCGACCTTGCCGCCATGTTTCCGGCGCTGCGGCGCAAGTGCCGTCATCTGTACAACGGCGTGCCGCTCGACGAAGTGCGGCGCCAGGGTGCCGGCGCCGGGCCCGCGCCGCCGCCCGGCGTCCTGCAGGTGGTGTGCATCGGCCGCCTGGACGTGAACAAGGACTACGCCACCCTGGTGGAGGCCGCCCGCCTCCTGGACGATCCCGGCATCGCATTCACCGTGCTGGGCGACGGCCCGCAGCGGGAAGCCTTGCAGCGGCAGCTGGCCGCCCGCCCGTCTCGCTCGCGCGTGACGCTGGCCGGCCATGCGGACAACCCTTTCCCCATCCTGGCCCGGGCCGGCCTGTTCGTGTCGACCTCGCTGCGGGAAAGCTTCGGCATCGCCCTAGTGGAAGCGCTATGCCTGGGCGTGCCGGTGATTGCCGCCGACTGCCCGCACGGCCCGGCCGAAATCCTTGCCGGCGGCCGCTACGGCGTCCTGGTACCCATGCGCGACGCGGCGGCGCTGGCCGCGGCCATCCGCCGCCTGGCCGACGACCCGGCCGAACGCCGCCGGCTGGCCGAGGAAGGGCCGGCGCGCGCCGCCGCGTTCTCGCTGGACCAGCACTGCCGCAACGCCGCCAGCCTCTTCAACCCGCTGCTGTAGCCCGGCAGCCCCCAAAGGCAGGAGTCATTCGTGCGTAGGAACAGCATACCGGTATCGGTCATCGTGATGACCAAGAACGAAGCGCGCAACATTTCCAAGTGCCTGGCGGCGCTGGCGGATTTTGCCGAGGTTTTCGTGGTGGACTCGCGCAGCACCGACGCCACCTGCACGCTGGCCGCCGCCCACGGCGCCCGGGTCGTGCCATTCGACTGGAACGGCAGGTACCCCAAGAAGAAGCAATGGTGCCTGGAAAACCTGCCGTTCTCCCACGACGCGGTGCTGTACGTGGACGCCGACGAAGAAATGACGCCGGCCCTGGCCGCCGAGATCCGCGCCTGCCTGCCCCGCTTCGACGCCGGCTACGCCGGCGCCTTCATCGCCTTCGACTACGTCTTCTGCGGCAAAACCCTGCGCCACGGCCACCGGGTCTACAAGCTGGCGCTGCTGGACCGCACGCGCGCGCGCTTCCTCGACTACGACGACCTGGCGGTGGCCCATATGTGGGAGGTGGAAGGCCATTACCAGCCGCAGGTGCAGGGCCGCACTTTCGCGTTGGCCGGACGCATGGTGCACGACGATCACGACTCGCTGTTCCACTATTTCGACAAGCACAACCGCTATTCCGACTGGGAGGCCAGCCTGCGCCTGAAAGGGCTGGCCCACGATCCGCGCGAAGCGAACCTGGCAGGCCGCGCGGCCCTCAAGCGCGCCTTCGCCGCGCTGCCGTGCAAAGGGCTGGCGGCCTTTCTGCACAGCTACGTGCTGCGGCTGGGCATGCTCGACGGCAAGGCCGGCTTCGACTACGCGCTCGCGCGCGCCATGTACTACTGGCAGATAGGCCTGAAGGCCGCCGAGCTGCGGCGCGACGGCGAAGTGCCGCAGCGGCAGCCGGGCGACGGGAGGGTACGCCCGTGAACGAGTTCCAGCGGCTCGACCTGTTCTCGCTGCCGCCCGGACTGCGCGGGCGCTCGGCCCTTGCCGTGCAGCTCTGGTGGCTGGCCCAGGCCGCCCTGTTCCGCCCCTCGCCGCAGATCGCCTACGGCTTTCGCCGATGGCTGCTGCGCCGCTTCGGCGCGCGGATCGGGCGCAAGGTGCTGATACGCCCCACCGCCACCATCACCTATCCCTGGAAGGTGTCGATCGGCGACTATTCCTGGATAGGCGACGACGTCACGCTCTACAGCCTCTCCGCCATCCACATCGGCAGCCACGTGGTGGTTTCGCAGCGCAGCTACCTGTGCGCGGCCGACCACGACATGACCTCGCCCGCCTTCCCGATCCGCGAAGGCCCCGTGCGGATCGAGGACGGCGCCTGGCTGGCCACCGACGTCTTCGTGGGACCCGCAGTGACCGTGGGCTACGGCGCCGTGGTGGGCGCCCGCAGCGCGGTCTTCCGGGCGCTGCCGCCGGCCACCGTCTGCCACGGCAATCCCTGCCGCCCGGTGCGGCCCCGTTCCCGGGCGGCCTCATGAAAGTGCTCATCTACGGCATGAACTTCGCCCCCGAGCCGACCGGCGTGGGCAAATACACCGGCGAACTGGCCGCCTGGCTGGCCGGGCGCGGCCACGAAGTCCAGGTGATCGCGGCGCCGCCCTACTACCCCGCCTGGCGGGTGGAGCCGCCCTACGGCGGCTGGCGCTACCGCACCCGCCTCTGGCAGCACGTTCGCGTGACCCGCGTGCCCATCTGGGTACCGGCCCGGCCCGGCAGCGTGAAGCGGCTGCTGCACCTGGCCAGCTTCGCGCTCAACAGCCTGCCGGTGCTGGCGTTGCGCGCCCTGGAGCGGCCGGACGTGATCATCGCGGTGGCGCCGGCGATCTTCTGCGCGCCGGCGGCATGGGCGGCCGCGCGTCTGTGCGGCGCGCGCGCCTGGCTGCACATCCAGGACTACGAGGTCGACGCCGCGTTCGAACTCGGCATGCTGCGCGGCGGCCGCCTGCGCCGCGCCGTCCTGCGGCTGGAATCGTGGCTGCTGCGGCGCTTCGATCGCGTGTCGGGCATCTCGCACCGCATGCTGGACCTGGCGCGCCGCAAGAACGTCGAGGCCGGCAGGCTGGTGCTGCTGCCGAACTGGACCGACGTAGGCGCGATGGCCGCGCCGGCCTCCCCGGACGCCTACCGGCGCGAGCTGGGCATCCCTCCCGAGGCGGTGGTGGCCCTGTATTCCGGCAACATGGGCGCCAAGCAGGGGCTTGAGATGCTGGCGGACGTGGCCTGGCAACTGCGCGGCCGCGCCGGCCTGTGGTTCGTGTTCTGCGGCGACGGCCCGCAGCGCCGGATGCTGGAACTGCGGTGCGCCGGCCTGTCCAACGTCCGCTTCCTGCCGCTGCAGCCGGCGCGCCGCCTGGGGGAACTGCTGCGCACCGCCGACGTCCACCTGCTGCCGCAACGCGCCGGCGCCGCCGACCTGGTGCTGCCGTCTAAGCTGGGCGGCATGCTGGCCAGCGGCCGGCCCGTGGTGTGCGGCGCCGCCGCCGGCACGGAGCTGGCGGCCATCGTGGCCGGCCGCGGCACGGTGGTCCCGCCCGAAGACGCCCCGGCCATGGCGCGCGCCCTGGCCGAACTGGCCGACGCTCCGCTCCTGCGCGCGGCGCTGGGCGCGGCGGCGCAGGAATACGCGCGGCGCCACCTGGACAAGGAGGCAGTGCTGGCCCGCGCCGAGCAAGACCTCCACGACTGCGTGGCCCGCCGCTAGGCGGCCGGCGCCTCCCGCCCGCTTCAGTCGTCCTGCTCCGTATCGGCCGGCCCGACCAGGCCGCGGCGGCGGGCGATGAACGCGGCCTCAGCCTGGCTGCGCACGTTGAGCTTCCAGTACAGCGCCCGCACGTGGCTCTTCACCGTCGCCGCCGAAATGCCGATCTGCCGCGCGATCTCACGCATGCTGTAGCCGCGCACCAGCAGGCTCAGGATCTGTTCCTGGCGGCGCGTCAGGTAGCCGCCAGGGGGCCTCGGCGCCAGCGGCAAGACCGGCGTGGCGTCGCGCCGGGGGTAGCATTCGCCGCCCGCCAGCACCAGGCTGACGGCGGCCGTCAGCGCCTCGGCGTTCAGCGATTGCGGCACATAGCCGCGCACCCCGCGCTCCGCGAACGCGGCGCCCAGGGCCGCGTTTTCGGTCTCGTACAAGGCCAGGACTGCGCGCGGCGCCAGCAGCGCCAGCGCGCGCTCCAGCGTGGCCAGCGCCTGCGCGGCATCCGGGTGGACATTCATGATCAGCAGTTCCACCTCGCGGGCGGGAACTGCGGTCATCTCTCGCAACTGCCGCGACGAGAGGACGATGAGCTCGCCCGGTCCGCGCGCCTTCAGCAGCACGTGTTCGAGTGCAACCCGCAGCAATGCATATTCTTCTATCAGAACGGTGGTCATCCCGAGGCCTTTGTGACGCCCTGCCTACGATTCAGCGTTGCGTCATGCTAGCAGCGGCAGCATTTGCTGCCCCTCGGGCATGCGGATGAAACTGTCGGTTCAACCCGACGCCGACGCCGATCCCGAGCGGGCCTGCTTGTGCGAAAGCGAGGAAACGCGCGGCGATTCGGCGCCGGCGTCGTGCCATTCCAGCGTTGCGCCGCGCTGCAGGGCGGCATATACCGCCTCCCCCTTGTTGCGCACTTGCAGGCGCTGGTAGAGCGTGCAGGCATGGGTCTTGGCCGTGGCGACGGAAATATTCAACATGCGGCTGATGGTCTTGATGGGATGGCCGCGCGCCAGCAGCACCAGGACCTCGTATTGCCGCGGCGTAAGATGCAGCAACTGCGCGCCTTCGGCCATCACCGCCGTCCTGACCATGTCCGAGCCCCCGGGCGCCATCCCCGGAGGCGCCGGAAAGGTGGCGACCGAGGACGAGCGGGTAGTACCGCTCGCATCCGGCGGGGGTTGTTGCACCTGGCTGCCGGGAAAGCATTGCCCCCCCGCCATGACCAGCCGGATCGCAGCCTCGAGGATTTCGACCGAGACGCTCTTCATCACATACCCGTATACCGGCACCGAGGACAGACCCTGCACCAAAGGAGGTGGAGGAAGACCGTCGGCCAGGAGCAGGATACGTTTGGGCCTGAGCCTCCGGTCGATATCGGCAAGGGGCGCCCATCCCGATTCTTCATCCAGCGGCATGCCGTAGATCAGGAAATCCACGCCCACCGTGGACGGATCGACGCTGGATACGTCGGACGTTTCCATTTCGACGATTTCCCAGGTGCCATCCAGTTTGTTCAGAATCTGCCACAACCCCAGCCGCAGCAAAGGGTGGGATTCCATCAGGACAATCTTACCCATCACGTCCTCTGTTCTTTTAAGCCGGCATGCAATGATCCGAGTCGGTATAGATGGCCAGTTGGCCGATCGCTGGACGACTCCCCCCAATCGTTCTACATCTTGAAATGGTGCATCGAGTGCATTTCGCGCTTTTGAAGGCCTAATACATGTAAACTCGGTAACATAATGTTATATAAGTGCCCGATTCCGGCGCTTATTCTCCGCGTTTTGAAGACGAATATCGCAGCCGGTCATCCGGATGACGATGTTTTCGTCGGTATTTTGAAATAAATTGTGTCATTTCGTAATAGTGAGTAGTTACATACTGAATCATCTAAAAAGTAGATGCCTGGGCGGATATAAAATACGCCCCCATTAATCCATATAGGCAAAATCGAAGACCGTCGGACCGCCCCGGCTGTGCCAATGGTGCATCGAAGCATGGTTCTTACGAATGAATTGCGCGTAATGAACGACCCCATCCGCCTCTTCATATTCGGTCGGCGTCAGCTTCTCGATCCGGTTCAGCGAAACCCCTTTGCCGTACTGGCAAAATCCCTGATATTGCGCGCAGCGGATAACCTCGCCGCTCGGCGACACCACCACGCCGGCGTTGCGGGCCTTGGCGGGACTGCGGACGATGGGGTTGGCCGCGTGCGGCATCCAGGCGCCCGAAACCGGCGACGGCGCATAGAAGGCGAACAGTTCGTCGCAGTGGCTCTGTCCGTCGGTGCGATCGATATTGGTGAACAGCCACCAATATTCGCCATGCTTGAAAATGATCGTATCGACTGCCGATACATTGGCCATCAGCGTGGCCGACAATTCCCACTTCAGCGGAAACTCCACGCATTTCCACAGCTCGATGCTGCGGTTGGCGCAGCTCTCCGGCACCATGTAGGTTTCGCGCCCATACTCGAAAACGTACGGAAATGAGAGGTGATACGGCAGGTCGAGCGCCTGCCCCAGCACGTCGAACCGGCCGTCGCGGTAGGTCGCCACCGCGATCCGCCCCTTGCGGTCTTTGAAGTCGTAGTCCTCGAAGAAAATATAGGGCCGGCCCTCGTGCACGTGGACGAACGGGTCGGCATAGAACCGTCCTTTGGGCGGCGTCAGCACCAGGGCGTCGGCGGCCACCGCATGCGACCGCACGGAAGGGAACATGCCGATGCGCCAGCGTACGTTGCGCTTCATCACCCGCCGCATGGCCAGGCTGGCGGCCAGCTGGGTCTGCCGTTTCAGATAGGTCATGCAATCCCACCGGCTGGGCTGGCCGCGCGCCCGGTCGGTGTCGATACGCGGCACGGGGTCGGCGTGTCTCGGCGGGGGGGCCTCGGCCCAGTGGCCCAGGGCGTCGCAGATCATCAATTTGCCTAGATCGAAGGCGCGCGCCTGGTTCTTCAGCCAGAACACCTCGGTATTGAAACTACGGCGCTCGACCAGTTCGTCCTCTTCCGGACGGTCGGCCAGCCGCCACAGTGTCTCGGTAGTGTGGTCGGCGCGATACAGGACTTCCCAGAAACCGGCGTGCCGGCCCCGCTCCGACGGCGTGGCGCCATACGAAAGGCACCACGTGCCGGCTCGGGCCAGCCCGCGCAATTGCTCGCGCGGCACCGGCAGGCCGTCGAGCGCGATGATCAGGTCCAGCCCGAGGGCGGACAGGTCGGCCGCCACGCCGCCGTTCGGCCACGGCACGATGGGCGCCGGGCTCTTGCAGGCCGGTCCGCGCAGATCGTGGTGCGCCAGCAAGGCGCGCTGGCGGACCGTCAGCGCCCGGCGCTCCAGGTCCATCAGTGTCCGCAACAGCACATGGCCCCGCCGCCGGGCGCCCGCGCGGGCCGGATCGCCGGACGCCACCAGGATCGCAGCCAGTTCGAAATCCGGCCTAGCGGCGATCCATTCCACCAGGTCGAACATCCAGCCGGGCTGCTCATAGGTCTCAACCAATAGGGCGACTTTATGCAGATTCATGGCGGCCTCTCATGGGAATATGGAGTGTTCCTGCGTCCGATACTGCGTATTTTCGGAAGCCACTGCCAGAGGCCGCATAACCTAGGACGGACGTCCGACGACGCGTATTTTGTTGCGAGGCACAATCGGACAATCGTCCGATCCGGCCGCCCGGCGCCTCATTCTCATGGTCTAAAACACAAGTCGCTGGCCCGCCGGCACGAGAGCAAGAACTGCTCATCCATTGAGATGGTGCAAAACTTCGCTGCGCCGGAAATGATTGGCTCACAGACTCGCGGCGGGCCGTACGCTACAGTGGCGAGTTCAACCCGGCCAAACCATCATCATGTCAGGAGCGACGAATGAATCCCGAAGTTGATGGAACAAAGGCGTCGACCGGCATTGCGGGATTGGACGATATCCTGGGCGGGGGATTGTCCCGGGGAAATGCCTTCCTGCTGGAGGGCAGCCCCGGCACCGGCAAGACGACCATCGCCCTGCGTTTCCTACTGGCGCAGCCCGGCGAGCCCGGCCTCTACATCACGCTGTCGGAAACCGAAAAGGAACTGCGGGCAGGGGCGCATTCTCATGGCTGGTCGCTGAACGACAACGTTACCGTATTCGAACTGGTGCCGCCCGAGAGCCTGCTCGACGCGAGCCAGCAACAGAGTCTGCTTTATTCTGCCGATCTGGAGCTCGGCGAAACCACGAAGCAAATCTTCGACGTATTCGAGCAAACCAGGCCGTCGCGGATCGTGCTCGACAGCCTTTCGGAGATACGCCTGCTCGCCCAGAGCTCGCTGCGCTACCGGCGCCAGATCCTGGCATTCAAGCACTACTTCGCGCGACACGGCGCGACCGTCCTGCTGCTCGACGACCTCACGGCCGAAGCACAGGACAAGACGGTGCACAGTGTCGCGCACGGCGTCATCAAGCTCGAGGAAACGGCCCCCGGATATGGCGCGGAACGGCGTCGGGTCCGGATCACGAAGCTGCGCGGCCAGGCGTATCGGGGCGGATATCACGATTTCACCATCCGGGCGGGAGGGGTAACCGTCTTTCCCCGCCTGGTGGCGGCGGAACACCGCACCGATTTTCCGCGCACGCAAATCAGAAGCGATATCCCGGAGCTCGATGCGCTGCTGGGCGGCGGCATCCAGCAGGGCTCCAGCGCCCTCGTGCTGGGCCCGGCCGGCACGGGCAAGAGCACCTTCGTGCTGCAGTTCATCGCGGCGGCGGTCCGGCGCGGCGAACGGGCGGCGATGTTCGTGTTCGACGAGGAACTCGGGCTATTGTTCGACCGCACCCGGGCGATGGGCTTCGACCTGCAGGCGATGCGGGCCGAAGGCATGCTGCATATCGAGCAGCTCGACGCCGCCGAGCTGTCTCCGGGCGAGTTCGCGTATCGGGTCCGCGACCGGGTCAATCGCGCGCATGCGACAACCGTCGCCATCGACAGCCTGAACGGCTATCAGGCGGCGATGCCGGAAGAACGGGCGCTCATCCTGCACATCCACGAGCTGCTGCAGTACCTGAACCGCCAGGGGGCAACGACCTTCCTGACCGTCGCCCAGCACGGACTGGTGGGCGACATGAAGGTGCCGGTCGATATCACCTATCTCGCCGACACCGTAATCCTGCTGCGCTATTTCGAGGCGATGGGCAGGGTGCGCCGGGCCGTATCGATAATAAAGAAGCGCACGGGCTCGCACGAAGAGACGATCCGGGAGTACGGCATCGGGCCCCACGGGCTCAGCCTGGGCCAGCCATTGGACCGCTTCCAGGGCATCCTGCGCGGGATACCCGACTTCGTCGGGGATGCCGCCCCGCTGCTCCCGCCGGACAAGGCGCCCAATGCCTGACAACGGGGCAAACGATCGCGCGCTGGTCGTTGCGCCGCTGGGACGCGACGCCGCCATCATCGGCGCGCTGCTGCGCGAGGTCGGCGTGGCGTCGCTGCCGTGTCCGGACCTGGCCGGCCTCGAGTCCCGCCTGGGCGACGACGTCTGTTTCTGCGTGCTCA
Source organism: Pigmentiphaga soli (assembly GCF_039541095.1). NCBI lineage: Bacteria > Pseudomonadati > Pseudomonadota > Betaproteobacteria > Burkholderiales > Alcaligenaceae > Pigmentiphaga > Pigmentiphaga soli. The sequence continues at coordinate 99,365 of NZ_BAABFO010000007.1, read as the reverse complement.
CGGAGGAAGCGCTCCAGCGCCTGCCGGCGCAGGCCACGCTGCCGTGGGTCGCCGCGCAGCCCAGCTGGTCGGACCTGCCGTTCATCGTCCTTGCGCAGCGCCAGCAGGGCGGCGCGCGGCGCGTCGACATCGCGTCCCGCATCTCGGAGCTGCTGGGCAACGTTACCTTCCTGGAACGGCCCTTTCATCCCACGACCTTCGTGAGCGTGGCCCGGTCGGCCGGGAAGGCGCGGCAACGGCAGTACGACGCGCGCGCGCACATCGTCGCCAGCAAGGCCGCGCAGGAAACGCTGGAACGGCTCAACAGCAATCTCGAGGCCCGCGTGGCGGAGCGCACCGCGGCGCTTGAAAGCGCGCACCGGAAGGTGATGGAGGAAATGCTCCAGCGCGAACACGCCGAGAATCTGCTGCGGCAGTCGCAAAAAATGGAGATGATCGGGCAGCTTACCGGGGGTATCGCGCACGACTTCAATAACCTGCTGATGGCGGTGCTGGGCAACCTGGAATTGCTGCGCAAGCACGTGTCCGGCGACGCGCGGCTCGCCCGCCTGGTCGACAGCGCCGTCCAGGGCGCCCATCGCGGCGCGGCGCTGACCCAGCGCCTGCTCGCGTTCGCGCGGCGCCAGGATCTCACCGTCCAGCCGGTGGACGTGGCAAGGCTGGTCAAGGGCATGAAGGCGCTGATCGAACGGTCCACGCATCCCCGCATCGACCTGTCCATCGGTATGCCCGCGGGCTTGCCGATGGCGCTGGCCGATGCCAACCAGCTGGAACTGGCCCTGCTCAATCTCGTGGTCAATGCGCGCGATGCCATGCCGCACGGCGGCCTGCTGGCCATCGGCGCCGATGTGGCGCACAGCGCCGGCGACGAGGATCTGGCCGCCGGCACATACATCCGCCTGGTCGTTACCGACAGCGGAACCGGCATGGACGCCGCCACGCTGGCCCGCGCACGGGAGCCGTTCTTTTCCACCAAGGAATTGGGCAAGGGCACGGGGCTCGGCCTGTCGACGGTGCATGGGCTGGCGCGCCAGCTCAGGGGCGCGCTGCGCCTGAGCAGCGCCCCTGGCCAGGGAACGCGGGCCGAAATATGGCTGCCGTCGACGGACCAGGCCGAACGGCCCGAACCGGCGGCCGCCGGAGATGCCACGGCCTGCGCCGCCTTGCGCAACCTGACCATCCTGGTGGTGGACGACGACGCGCTGGTCGGCGCCAGCACGGCCGCCCTGCTGGAAGACATGGGCCATACCAGCATCGAGGCGGAATCCGGCGAACGGGCGCTCGGCATCCTGCGTTCCGGCCGGCCGGTCGATCTCGTGATAACCGACTACTCCATGCCCGGCATGACCGGCGCCGAACTGGCGAAGGCGGTGCGCGCGCAGTTCCCTTCCCTGCCGGTGCTGCTGGCCACGGGCTACGCCGAGCTTCCTCCGGATGCGGAGCCGGATCTTCCGAAATTGAGGAAGCCCTACCAGCAGAACCAGATCGTCGCGGAAATCGCGCGCTGCGTCGGCGCCGCCACCTGAACCCAGCCAAATGGAGCATGGCGGCCCGCCGGCCCCCATCGCACAATCCGCCTCTGGAGACAGTGGCGCGGCCGCTTTGCGCCATGCCGCGCCGCCATGGATGGCGACGAAGAGGCGATCTTGGGACTGTTGCGCACGCTGCTGGCGTTCTCGGTGCTGCTCGACCACTTGTGGGGCGACGGCGGCGACGCCCTGCTGGGCGGACGCCTGGCGGTCCAGACCTTCTACCTGATCTCGGGCTTCCTGATTTCCTACGTGCTCACGGCCACCGATACCTACCGGGGCGCCCGGCTCAAGTTCTACCAGAACCGCTTCCTGCGCCTGTATCCGACCTATCTGGCCGTCGCCCTGCTGACGCTGATGGCGCACGCGCTCTTGAATACCTCGTTCCTGCCGCGCTATGCCGAGATTTCGGATGCCGCCGACGCGGTGCTGCTGTTGTCGAACGCCCTGCTCGTGGGCCAGGACTGGGTCATGTTCATGGGGATCCACGAGGGCCACCTGGCACTCACCGGAAACTTCATGGACAGCGACGTGCCGCTGTACGAGGAACTGCTGGTGCCGCAGGCCTGGACGCTGGGCGTGGAGCTGGATTTCTACCTCGTCGCGCCCTTCCTGCTGGCTTCGCGGCGGCGGCTGTGGCTGGCCCTGCTGGCCTCGCTGGCGCTGCGCACCGTCCTGATCGCCACCGGCATCGGCCGCGCCGACCCGTGGACCTACCGCTTCTTCCCTTCCGAGCTCGCGCTGTTCCTGGCCGGCGCGCTGTCGCAGCAGATCCTGCTGCCGCGCCTGGAGCGACTGTGCGCGCGGCGGCGCCGGCTGCCGGCGCTGGCGGTGGCCGCGCTGCTGCTCTACAGCGTGGCGCATTTCCACATGCCGCTGCCGCCCACGCTGCGCGACGCGCTGTTTCTTGCCGTGGCCACAGCGCTGCTGCCGCTGGCCTTCATCTTCCAATGCCGCCACCGCTGGGACCGCCGGATAGGCGAGCTCAGCTTTCCGCTGTACATCTCGCACATGCTGGTCATCCTGCTGTTCGAGCGCCTGGCGGCCGGCTACAAGAGCGCGCATCCGTCCGCATGGCTGGTGGCCGTGGCCGCCGCCAGCCTGGCGGCGGCCGTCGCGCTCAACCTGACGGTGGGCGTGCGGGTCGAGCGCTGGCGGCGGCGGATCGCGGCGGCGCCCGTCGAGCCGGACCGCCTGCGCCTGCCGGACCGGGCGGCCGTCGGCCGCCCGTGAACGGCCTCATGCGGCCTTGTCGGCGGGGGCCGGAAGCTGTTCGCTCTCCAGGAAGTGCAGCAGGCGCCGCTCGTCGGCATTGAGGCCGCGGGGCGTATCGACCCGGCCGACCGGCGCCAGCCCGCCGGCCAGGTAGCTATCGATGATGCGGGGATGGATGTAGCTGGCGCGGCACACGGCGGGCGTATTGCCCAGCCGGCGCGCCACGGCCTTCACCACCTCGACCACCGTCTTGCGGGCCTTGGCTTCGCTTTCCCAGGGCAGGCGCTGCAGCGCGGCCATCGCCAGCACCGACCCGTACCAGGTCCGGTAGTGCTTGGCGGTGAAGTCTCCGCCGCCGGCTTCGCGCAAGTAGGCATTGACGCTGTCCGAGCCGATGGCGTGGGGGACGCCGTCCTCGTCGAGGTAGTGGAACAGCGTCTGGCCCGGGATCTCCATGCAGCGGCGCACGACGCGGGCGATGCGGGGGTCGGCCACGGTCACGTCGTGCTCGACGCCGCTCTTGCCGCGAAAGCGCAGCCGGATCCCGCGCGCCGACACGATGGCGTGGCGGCGTTGCAGGGTCGTCAGGCCGAAGGACTTGTTCAGGCGGGCATATTCCGGGGTGCCGATCCGGATCAGCGTGGTTTCGAGCAGGCGCAGGACGACGGCCATCACTTTCTCGCGGCCCAGACCGGGCTGGGCCAGGCCGGCCGCGATGCGGCGCCGGATGCGCGGCAGCGCGCGGGCGAAGGCGGCCAGCTGGCCGTATTTGTCGGCGTCGCGCACGCTGTGCCAGCGTTCGTGATAGCGGTATTGCTTGCGGCCGCGCGCGTCCCGGCCGGTGGCCTGGATGTGGCCGGCGGGATCGGGACAGATCCATACGTCGGTATAGGCGGGCGGGATCGCCAGGGCATCCAGGCGGCGGATGACGTCCCGGTCGACGATGCGCTCGCCCCGAGGGTCGTAGTACCGGAAACCGCCGCGCCAGGGGCGGCGGGTGATGCCGGGGCCGCGGTCGTCCACGTAGACCAGTTCGCCGGCCTCGCAATGTTCGGCGGCGGCGCTCCGGCGCGCTTCCAGGCCCGGCGCGCGGCTTGACACATCGATGGGCGGGGGCAGGCTTGGCGCGACTTCCATGCCGGCTGTCTAGCAGGTATCGTGCCTGCCCCTACCAGCTATACCGGTACCCGATCTGCCCGTACGTCATCCGCCGGTTTTCGCCGTCGATGTTCTTGGCGTACATCGCGGTGGCGTAGAACTCGCCGCTCTTGCCGATGCCGGCGCTGATGCCGACGCCCAGCTCGGCCCAGGTGCGGCCCATGGTGCCGCGGAACACGGTATCGCCGACGGTGGCGCGCGGCGCCGGCATGAAATCGTGCAGCACGTCCACGGTCAGGTAAGGCGTGCCCGAGGCGCCGCGCTGGGGGTTGCCGACGTCGGGAACGAAGACTCGGGCGCCCAGGCGGCCGCGCACCGCGTTGCTGCTGCTGCCCGAGACCTCGGACACGGCGTCGTCGAAACCGTCCAGTTTCAGGTATTGATAGGAAAGCTGCGCCTGCGGCTCCACGTAGACGCCGCCCGCCAGCGGAAACGGCTTGCCGATCTCCTGCGACACCGCCACGCCCAGCCCGTGCTGCCTGGCGCGCTCGCCGTAAACGTCGTCGTACTTGTTGCGGTAGCGGGTGAACTGGACCACCGAGTCCCAATAACTGCCGTCTCCGGCGTACTTCGTGAAGTATCCGCCGATGCTCTGCGCCTGCATGTCGGTGGTGCCGGTGCGGTTCGTCAGTGCCGGATCGCGGCCGCGCAGTTCGTCGCCGAACGTGGCGTCGGCGCTGCCGATGCTGACCGTGACGCCGGCGTGCGCCTTGCCGTCGCCGGCGGCGTCCGGCAGCGTCCAGTCCTTGCCGAATTGCATGGCGTAGACCCGCTGGTCCGCAGTGAAGCGGTCGTTCGATGCCGCGTCCAGCCAGCGGCCGATCACGCGGCCCCACACGCCGTCGCGGTGGGCCGGCTGGCCGCGTTCGACGCTGGCGATGTCGCCGACGCGATCGTGCAGCCGGCCCAGCGCCAGGAAGCCGTAGTCCATATTGAGGGCCGGCGTCATCGCGTACGCCGGGACGGCCGGACGATAGGCGATCGGCGCCGGCGATCCGGCCTGCCGCGCCGCTGCGCCGCCCAGGTTCGAGCGCAGGTAGTAGCCGTCGGGATCCGCGCTGCCGCCGCGATACAGCAGGTATTCGTAGGCGCCCGACTGCACCGGCGCCGACAGATGGAACGCGTCGGGCGCGGTCGTGCCGCCGTCCGCCACCGTCACGACGTTGATGCCGTCGGCCGTGGTCGGCATCCCCGGCCCGCCGGTGTTGACGATCCTCAGGCCGGTGCTGCCGGTCGCGGCGCCGCCGCGCAGGACCAGCCGGTCGCTGGGCGCATCGTCCGAAGCCAGGTAGGCGTTCAGCGCGATGGTGCCGGCCGAGCCGGCGTAGGCGCCGGCGCTCAGCGTCTTGTAGCTGCCGCCCAGCGTGGGATCGGCCGTCGGCGCGGTAAAGGCGACGGCGCCTGCGTTGTCGAGACTCGTCACGGCCGAGCTTGCCGTGATGGTCCACGTGCTGCTGCGGTCGACGTTCATCGAGAGCCCGTCGGCGCGTCCGGCCAGGCTCGTTCCGTTCTGCAGGGCGGCCGCGACCGTGCTCGACCCATCGGCCAGCATGTCGCCCGCAAGCACTACGCCATTCGCATGGAAGTCCACCACGCTGGCGTTCGCCGCGTTCAGCAACACCCCGGAAGCCGCGCTGACGGCCGCCCCGTCCTGCACGCTGATGGTCGCCTGGCCGCCGTCGACGTCGATCGCATGGCCCGCGGCGCGGACCTGGCCCGTTCCGGAAACGAGCAAGGAAACATCGGTGCCGCCCAAGTGAATCGCCGCCGTGCCGCCATCGGCCTGGATCGTCCCGGTATTGATCAGTTGCGCGCCGGCGCCTTGCACCCTTGCCGCCTCGCCATCGGCCACGCGAATCGTTCCGGCGTTCAGGACCGTGCCTTGGGAATCGACGATCACGCCCGTCGACGCCGCGCCGGACAAGAACACCGAGCCCTCGTTGACCAGGGTGCCCAGGTCGCGCGCAACGAAACCCGTCGCATGTTCTGCGCCCGACTGGATCGATGCCCGGTTGACAAGCGTCGTGGCGACCGGATTTCCCACGGCGGCCCCGGCAAGGTCGTGCGCCTGGCCATCGACGATGGCGGCGGTGGCGCCTGCGCTGCCGAGTTCGATCGTGGTCCCGGCGTCGATGACGCCGCCGGCCCCGCCTTCGTCGACGATGGCCACCGCGCCGCCCAGCGTGCCGGCCGCGCCGGTGACGCGGTAGACGGACGCGCCGGTCGACAGCGTGGTGCCGGCGCCGGTGGCGACGACGCCGCGCGCGTCCGTACCGGACACGGTAAGGTCGAAGGCGCCCCCGGTCGACGAACCCGTATAGGCTGCCCCGTCGGCCACACGGAACAGCGTCGAGCGCGCCGTGCCGACCTCGAGCGCCGCCGCATCGACGTGGATGGCCGAGCCGGCACCCGAGGCGTAGAAACCGATCTGCTCCGTTCCGGCCAGGAAACGCGGCGCCGCGCCGTCGGCCACGACGATGGCGCCGCCATCCTGGGCGAACAGGCCGATGGCGCCGTCGCCGGTCAGGTTCAACGCGCCGGCGATGCGGCCCTGTGCCTGCGCGCCATCGACCCACATGCCGAAGTTGCGCGTGCCGCTGGCGGGATCCGCATGGCCGTCCACATTGATCGTGCCGGTCGATTCGGCATTGGCGGCGATGCCCGGGTCGGCGTTGACCTTGATGCCTATGCCATTGACGCCGCTCACGTCGATGGTGCCGGCGTTGCGCACCACGGAGCCGGCGGCCGCCGTGCCGTTGTCGTCGGCCAGCATGCCGATGTTGGCCAGCGGCACGCCGGCCGCCGCTCCCTCGATCGATATCGTGCCGGTGTTCAACAGCGTCGACACCAAAGGCGCGGTCGAATACATCGCGACGGCGTTCTGCGCCTGCGTCCCGATGACGATCCGGCCCGCATTGGTCGCGGTGTCGCCGGTATCGAGAATGCGGATGCCATAGCTCGGCCCGGCGATGGCCACGTCCGCCGCGGGATCGGAAGGCGCGTACTGCGCGGCGCGCCCGATGTAGATCGTGCCGTCCGTCGCATTGGTGAAGGCGCTCGCCCCGCTCACCTCGACCCCGACGACCCGCGTGACGAAACCCGGGTTCACGCCGACGTCGATGATGCCGTCGTTGTTGCCGCTTGCGCCGTCGCGCAGCGCCAGGCCCACGGACGTATTGTCCGGATAGGCGAAGCCAGCGACGTCGATGATGCCGCTATTCTGCACGGTGGTGCCGGCGCCGGTCGCGACGATGCCCGAGCCTGTGTAGTAGAAGGTCTCCTGCGTCGCGGTATCCAGCCGGTCGCCCGCCTGGTAGCCCGAGGCCACCACGCCGGTTGCGCCATTGACGAAATGCGCGCCGCTCTCGACCTGCACCACCTGCCGGATCACATGGCCCGACAGCGTGCCGTCGTTGACCACCGTGGCGCCGTTGGCGGCCTTGACCGCGCCCGAGGCACGCGTCATGTCGATCTGCGCGCCGGCCGCGATGAGGGCCGAGCCGCGCGCGCCATCGGCCAGGATGGCGTAGCTGTCCCCCACCGGCGTGCGCGCCAGGTCGCCCGCCGTCGTATCGGTCTGGTAGACGACGGTTTGCAGGGTGTTGGTGAAGGCCTGGCCGAACGCCTGGTCGTAGGCATCCTGCGATGTCAGCTCGCCGCTGCGCAGCGCGGCGACCAGCGCGTCGTTGTAGACCGCCAGTTCCGCGGCGTTGGTCACGGTGTAGGCCGTTCCGCCGAAAACGACCGTGCCGGCATAGGTGGTGACGGGTACCTGGACCGCAATGCGGCCGTCCTCGTCGGGCGTGGGCAGGCCGGGATCGATGCCCATGTCGATGGCGTTGCGCGAGCGCCAGACGACGCGGCTGTCGGCCTCGCCGGTGCCGTCGGCCGAGGTCAGATAGGTCTGCTTGGCGGTCAGCATGATGCCGTTGGCCGACGGCGCGCCGGCCGGATCGGCGCCCACGTTCACCTCCAGCGTGCCGCCGCTGGACTGCACCGAGCCGATCGACGCGTGGATGTACTGGTCGCCGTCCACGTCCTCGTACTGGTTGACCGGCGTATCGATGTTGCTGCGGTCCGCGAAGCCGGACGAATCGAAGGCGCGATAGACCACGGTGGTGCCCGTGGCGGCGTTCGTCGCCGTCACGGCAAGCGTCTGCGGGCCGGTGACCAGGGCGCTGGTGTCGAACGTGCCCGACACGGCGGGAACCGTATACGCGGGCACGGTGGTATTGCCGGTGTAGCCCGTTCCGAACGATGGCGCGCCCGTCAGCGTGACGGTCTCGCCCTCGCCGACGACGGCTCCTCCCACGCCATCGCTGCTGGCCGGCGGGTTGAAGAACGGCAGCGCGCAGGTGCCGCCCACCGGGGCGGACTGGCCGGCGCCGCCGGTATCGCAGGTCGAAGGCAGGGCCGCGCCCGGCATGCACAGGCCGGCGGCCACCAGCGCGGCGCACAGGCGCTTGACGGGAATGCGCAACGCCTCGTGCGGCGCGTCGCCGCGGCGCATCCCGGCGGATACCGACCGCGCGTGGCCCGCGGCAAGTTCGGAAGTGGCGATGTACTGCTGCCTGGCGGGATTCCAGATGGTCTTGTGGATGAGGTTCATATCGGAGGGCGACTCGAAGGCAGTGGATGCGTAACCCGCATTCGTGCAAGCGGATGCGGCCTGGCTGAATGATTGGGTGGCACCCGGATCGCTGCCAATCGCCGCCTTGTCCTAGGAAAAATCGGTGAACGGGCGGCCTGTGGACCGTTTGGAGGAGAACGCGGGAATGGGGGCATCAACCGTTCGGTGAGGTACGCTCTGGCTCTCGCGACTGCCCCTGCGGTTCAAGACCGGCCGCGGCAACGACATCGAATGACGCAGACTCCATCCAGGCGCCGGGCCGAAGGCGCCCGGGAATTTCCGCCCGCGGCACGGGCGCTGCAAGGCCCGCCGCACGGCCGCTTGCCACCCGCGTGGTGGACCGCCCTGGCGCTGTTCGCCGCGGGCTATGCCCTGGCGCTGCTCCATGGCCGGCTGCTGGCCCCCAGCCTGGCGGCGTTCGGCCTGCTGGCGCTGGCCGGCGCATGCGTGCGCCAGCGGCCGGCCGCCGTGCGCATCGCCGGCCATGCAATCTTCTTATGCGCGGCCCTTGCCCTGGCGCTGCATCTGCTGCCCGGTTTCGGCAACGCGCTCGTCATCGACCATGCGATCCTGGCGCCCGGCTCCGCGCCCTATTCGATGTATCTGAATCTGGACAAGCCGTTGATCGCCCTATGGCTGCTGTGGGCTTGCCCGTGGATCGCCCCGCCCTGCTCCGCCGCGGCGGCCGGCAGGGCCATCCTGCGGGCCGCGCCGGCCACGGTCGCGGTCTGCCTGGGATGCGCCGTCGCCGCGGGACTCGTTGACTGGTCCCCGAAGTGGCCGCCGCAGGCATGGATCTGGATGGGCGCCAATCTGCTGCAGGTCTGCGTGGCGGAAGAAGCACTGTTCCGCGGTTATGTCCAGGGCGGGCTGGACCGCCACGGGAGCACGCTATCGCGCGCGGCGCTGCCTTTGTCGGCGCTGCTGTTCGGCCTGGCCCACGCCGGCGCGGGCTGGCCCTGGATGGCATTGGCCGCGCTGGCCGGGCTGGGGTACGGCCTGGCCTACCGGCAGGGCGGGCTGCTGGCCGCGATCGCGGCGCACTTCCTGCTGAATCTGGCGCACTTCGGCTTGTTCAGCTACCCGATGCTTCCACCATGACGCGGGTGAATTCGTCGACCGCCGCGGAGCGGGCGACGCCCTTGCGCGATATCCGGAAGAAATCCACGTTCGCGACCGGCGCCACCAGCGCCTTCACCCGCACCTTGTAGTGCCGGCATGCTGGCAGGGCGAAAGCGGGAATCACCGCGGCGCCGACGCCGATTTCCGCCAGGGCGATCTGCGTCTCTATATGGTTGACGTACGTATTGTTGATGTTGTCCCTGGTTGGGGCGGGCAAGTACCTGTCTATCAATTGCTGGAAGGCATTGCCCGGCTGCAGGCCGATCAGCGGCGTATCGCCGATCTCGTCCCAGCGCAGCTGTCCGATGCGCAGCAAGGGATTGCCTGCCTTGCCGCCGGATGCCGCGGCAACCAGGTACAGCCTGGACGAGAACAGCCGCGTCCGTTCAATGTCGACGCCCTTGTCGAGGAATATGCCAAAGCCGATGTCGAGTTCGCCGCTCGCCACGCACTCCTGGATGGCGTCGCGCTGAAGCTCCAGGACCTGCAGCTTCACGTGCGGATGATTCCTGCGAAATGCGCTGAATACCCGCGGGATCAGCTTGTTGCAGACCAGCGGCGTAGCCCCCAGCCTGATGACCTGGCGGGCGCGAGTCTCGATCCTGTCCACTTCGGCCGCGGCCGTCTGGATGTCCGCAACGACGCGCTCGGCGATCGGCAGCAGCCTCGCCCCGGCCTCCGTGAGCGATACCGAGCGTGTCGTCCTGTTCAACAGGCGGCCGCCGAACTGCGCTTCCAGTTCGCGGATGGAAGAGCTCAGGCCGGCAGGCGTGATGTGCAGGCGCTCCGCCGCCTTTGCGAAGCTGCGCAGCTGCGCCGCCTGTACGAATGCCATCAGCTGCCGCGTCGAGACATTCATAAGGAGTCCTTGTCAATTTGATCGATATCGTAGCTTGTCTGAACTAACGCATGCTTACAAGATAGCCCTGCTTCCGAAATCGTCACTGTCTTGTCATCCGCCACAAGGAGAAAGCATGGCCTCCGCAGTCGACCGCTCCGCACCCGCCTCCGGCGGCGTCCGCATTCCAGCCGGCCTTCGTCGCGCGGCTACATTGGGACTGGGCCTCGGTCTGGGCCTTCTCTGTGCGGGCCAGGCATCCGCCCAGAACTATCCGGTCCGTCCGGTCACCCTCGTGGTCCCGTTCGGCGCCGGCGGCCCGACGGATTCGAGCGCCCGCATCGTGGCGCGCGTGCTCAGCGACCGCCTGGGCCAGCCCTTCGTGGTCGAGAACAAGGCGGGCGGCGGCGGGACGGTCGGCCCCATGGTGGTAGTGCGCGCCGCGCCCGACGGCTACACCCTGCTGTGGGGCGGCACCAGCAGCCTGGCCATGGGGCCCGGGCTCTATCCGAAACTGGATTACGACCCCGTAAAGTCCTTCGCCCCCATCGGGCAGGTGGTGCGCGCGCCCCACTTGTTCGTCGGCCGCCCGAGCCTGCCCGCGCAAAACCTGAAGGAGCTCGTGGCGCTGGCCAAGGCACAGCCGGGCAAGCTGACCTTCGGCTCCGCCGGCGCCGGCTCATCCACCCACCTGGCGGGCGAATCGTTCAAGGCCACGTTCGGCGTGGACCTGCTGCACATCGGCTACAAGAGCGGCGCCCAGGCGGTCGCTGACGTCATCGGCAACCAGATCGACCTGGTCTTCGACGCCATTCCGGCGCTCGCCCCCCAGGTCCAGGCCGGCAGCCTGCGGGCGTTCGGGGTCACCGGCACCGCGCGCAGCCCGCTGCTGCCCGGCGTGCCGACGATAGCCGAGCAACTGGGCCAGCCATTCGACGCGTACAGCTGGTTCGGCCTGCTCGCCCCCGCCGGAACGCCGGCCCCGATCGTGCAGCGGATTTCCTCGACGCTGACCGAGGCCCTGGCCGATCCGGCGGTCAGGCAGCAGCTCCAGTCCGCGGGCTTCGAGGTGCTGGGAACCTCGCCCGACGCGTTTGCGAAAACCATAGGGGAAGAACTGACGAAATGGACCGGCCTGATCAAGAAGCTCGGCATAGCGGCCCAGTAGCGCCCATCGCCTGAGCACATCAACGAAAGAAAAGGGAACAGCTTTGCCTGAACAAACGAATCCCATCCTCATCGCCGGAGGAGGCATCGGCGGTTTGTCCGCCGCCCTGGCACTGCTGCGCCGGAATATCGGCGTAGTGGTCCTTGAACAAGCCGCCGAACTGCGGGAGGTAGGCGCCGGCGTCCAGATCAGCCCCAACGGTTCGCGGGCACTGAACGATCTCGGCATCCTGGACGATGTGCGAAGCACTTCCTGCAAGACGGAGCGCAAGGAAATCCGGCTCTGGAACACCGGCCAGACCTGGACGCCCTTCGACCTGGGCGACCGCGCCGTCAAGCGCTATGGCTTTCCCTATTTCACCGCCTACCGCGTCGACCTCCACAACGCGCTGATCGCGGCCGTGCGCGCGCTCGCGCCGGACGCCATCCGGCTGAACAGCCGCTGCGCCGCGGTGGCGCAGCATGCCGGCGGCGTGACGGTCACGCTGGCGGACGGCCGCAGCGTGGACGGCCGCGCCCTCATCGGGGCGGACGGCATCCATTCGGCGGTCCGCACCGCCGTGTTCGGCACCGAACAGGCAACGTACGCCAACATGATCGCCTGGCGAGCGGTGATTCCCATGGAACGCGTGCCCGCAAGACTCCGCCACCCCGTCGGCACCAACTGGGTCGGGCCCGGCGGACACGTGATCCACTATCCGCTGCGACGGGGCGAATTGCTGAATTTCGTCGGCTACCTCGAAGGCAAGCCCTGGGCCGCCGAATCTTGGACCACGCAAGCGACGACGGCGGAGTGCGCCCGCGACTTCGAAGGCTGGCACGAAGACGTGCACGCGCTGATCGAAGCCGCCGATGCGCCGTTCAAGTGGGGCATGGTGCGACGGCCAAGGCTCCAGGCGTGGACCGAGGGGCGGATAACGCTGCTGGGCGACGCGTGCCATGCGATGTTTCCCTTTCTTGCCCAGGGCGCGGTCATGGCGATGGAAGACGGGGTCGTCATTGCGCGCTGCATCGCGGCCGGATCGGGGGACATCGCTGGCGCCCTGCAGCGGTACGAATCCGCGCGGCGCGATCGCTGCTATGCCGTGGTCGACGGCTCGGCCGAGAACGTCGCGCGATTCCACAACCGCGTGCTGGCCGATCCCGTCGAAGGTCCGCGCTACGTCGAAGCGGAATGGGCCTCCGGAAAGGTGCAGGCGCGCTACGACTGGATCTTCGAATACGACCCCGCGACCGTCGATATCGGCGCCGCGCCTGGAACGGCAGGATCCTGAATGGACGATCTCGTCTTCGAAACCCAGGGCTTCGGCCAGCGCATGGGCATCGGCGCGTCTCCGGCGCTGCTGATCGTCGACTTCACCGTCGGCTTCAACGATCCCCGTTCCTTCGGCGGCGGAAACATCGGCGACGCCGTCCGCGCCACGGCGGATCTGCTGCAGCTGGCCCGCACGCTGCATTGGCCCATCGCACACACGAAAATCGTCTACGCGGACGACGGCAGCGATCTCAACATTCACTGCCTGAAAGTTCCGAAGCTCGCAACGCTGACGGAAGGCAACCCCTTGAGCGAATTCGTGCCGGAACTCATGCCCCGGCCCGGCGAAACCGTGATCCGCAAACGGCTGCCCTCGGCCTTCTTCGGCACGGACCTGGCCGGGATCCTGATGGCCAGGCGCGTGGATACCCTCTTCATCGCGGGCTGCACGACCAGCGGCTGCGTCCGCGCCAGCACCCTCGACGCCATGTGCCATGGGTTCCGGCCGATGGTCGTATCGGACTGCGTAGGAGACCGGTCGCACAGCGCCCACCAGAACAGCCTCTTCGACCTCGGCAAGAAATACGCCGACATCGTCACGCTCGATGAGGCGGCGGAGCTGGCCACGCAGTTCGAAACCAAGGTCCGATAACGGGAGCTTTCCATGCCTATCAGCGATGACCACCGTCTCCGGATGTGGCGGGACGTCTTGCAGCTCTGCGAGGCGAGCGCGGCCGAAGGCGTCATCGTCCTGACCGGCGAATCCAGCCATCCGTTGAACATCGATGGCGCGATGCGGGCGGCCGCTTCCTTGGGCGCCAGGCCTTTTCGCGTCGATCTTCCTCCCCTTCCCCCGTGGGAGCGGGGCGGCACGGACCGCACGGCGGCGGTCGGCCGTACCCCATTGACCGGCAATCCATGGGCCTTGGCCGCGCTGGAACAGGCCGGCATCGTCATAGATCTGATGGGGCTTCTGCACTCGCCCGAGCAGGAGCGGCTGCTGGGCAGCGGCACGCGGATACTGATGGTGGTCGAACCGCCGGAGGTCCTTGCCCGAATGCTGCCCTCCGCGGACGACAAACGCCGGGTACTTGCCGCCAATGAGGTGCTCGCTTGCGGTCAGAATCTGCATGTGACCTCCGAGGCGGGAACCGATCTGCGCATGAAGATCGGCCAGTTCCCCACGCTTCCGGAGTACGGCTATGCCGACACGCCGGGACACTGGGATCACTGGCCCAGCGGATTCCTGTCCACCTGGCCGGACGAAGGCAGCGCCGAAGGACGGGTGGTCGTCAATATCGGGGACATGCTGTTCCCCTTCAAACGGTACGTGGAAACGGCGCCCATCGTCCTGGACGTGGAAGCGGGCTTCATTACCCGCATCGGCGGCGGATTCGAGGCGGGGTATTTGAGAAGCCATCTGGAGTCCTACGACGATCCCGGCGCCTTCGCGGTGTCCCATGTGGGCTGGGGACTGCAACCCAAAGCCAGGTGGGCGGCCCTGGGCGCCAGGGACAAGGCGCAATCCCTCGGCATGGACGCGCGTGCCTTCTACGGCAATTTCCTGTTCTCGACAGGGCCGAACTCGGAAGCCGGCGGCCGGAACGATTCCGCATGCCACGTCGACATCCCCATGGCGCGCTGCTCGGTGTTTGTCGACGGCGAACCGATGGTGGTCGATGGCGACGTGGTCGCGCCCGCGCAGCGCGTTGCCGGGGCCCGGGCGCAGGGATGCTGAATGACACAGCAGATTTTCAATGTGCCGCGCCTCTCGCTCCAATGCGGAACCTCGGTGGCGAATGTCCGGCTCTCTTTCGAGTGCCACGGCAGCCTTTGCGCCGCCAAAGACAACGTGGTGCTCGTCTTCACGCCTTTCGGCACGACCAGCAGCCAGTGCGGCTACCTGTTCGGGAACGGACGGCCGATCGATCCGGCGAAGCATTTCATCGTCGTGTTCGACACGTTCGGCAACGGGGCATCGTTTTCGCCCAGCAATGCCCCGGCGCCGTATGGGCGCGACCAGTTTCCCGAGGTCACGATCTTGGACAACGTCGTCGCCCAGCACATCTTCGTGACCGAGGTCCTGGGCGTCCGGGAGATCCAGCTGGCGGTCGGGCATTCCATGGGCGCGCTGCAGGCGTACCAATGGGCCGCGTCGTTTCCCGGGATGGTGCGCCGGCTGGCGCCGATCTGCGGGGCTGCGCGGGTGTCCGAGCACAATGCCCTGTTTCTTGACGGCATCCGCCGCGTCATTACCGAAGACCCGGACTGGAACCATGGCCGGTATACGGCGCCGCCCGCGCGGGCGCTCAGGCGGGCCGCGAGGGTTTGGGCACCCTGGGCGCCGTCGCCGGGTTTCTACCAGGGACGGGGCTACCTCCAGCTCGGATTCGAATCGCTCGAGGCCTTCCTGGTCGGGCTGTGGGAACGCAACTTCGAAAGAAGGGACGCGAATGACATCCTCGCCCAGATCTGGGCGTGGCAGCACGCCGATATCAGCAGAAACGGAATCTACGAAGGCGACTTCGAAAAAGCGCTGGGCAGCATAGAAGCAAGGGCGGTCATCCTGCCCGGTATAAGTGACTGCTATTTCCCCGTCGCCGACAGCGCCTATGAAGCCAGTCACCTTCGGCGCGCCACCCTCCTGCCTATTCCTTCCCCTTGGGGGCATTGGGCCGGGAATGGCCGGCGGCCAGAGGATCTCAGGTTCGTCGACGACGCGCTGAGGCAGCTCTGGCTCATGCCGTAGCGCCGACGGCCCGCGACAAAGGCCTGCGGCTCGCTAGCGTCTTGCCCAGTCCCGCTTGCGTCGAGGACGTGCGCCCCGATGAAGCACCTTTCCATGATCGGCACAGTCCCGGCATTTACCGGATACCTTGACACATCAAATGGGGTGGCATCTCGGCACAACAGCGATAAACCAAATGTCGCAGCGCAATATAAAAGCATGCGAAAACCCCTTCTGTAAACCCATTATTTACCTATGAGTTTGCGGTGAAAACCAATTAGTCCGAATAATCGTTCCATGCTTCAATCAAAAAAGCACGCGACATGGGTACATTCGAAGAGGGGTGCGCATGACTGATCTTGCAATCAAGCCTGACGGCATGAACTACCGGGAGATGTCGGTGCGCGGCATGGTCACGCCCGACGTGGACGCCGGCGGCCCCATCCGATCGCAGGTATCGGACGCCGAATGGCGCGCGCGCGTCGACCTGGCCGCCTGTTACCGCCTCATGGCCCTGTATGGCATGACCGACATGCTCTACAACCACATCACCGCCCGCGTGCCCGACGACCCGGAGCGCTACCTCATCAACGCGTACGGCATGCACTACGCGGAAATAACGGCATCCAGCCTGCACAAGGTCGACCATGAGGGCAACATCGTGCTGCGCGGAAATGTCCACCACGGCGTCAACCACCCCGGCATCGTCATCCACTCGAACGGCTCGAAGACGCCCAGTTCAGCATCGCGCACGAAGTGGCGCTCGGCGCCCATCGTATTCCGCCGGGCAAGGCCTGGCAGGATCCGGCGGTGGTGTTCGCTCCGTCGGTCCTGCGCCTGATGGAACGGGTGACAGAGGAACCGCATCCGGATTATGTCGGCCTGCTCAGCGGCCACGGCGCAAGCCGGCCGGGGCGGGTCGAACTGAGCGCCCGCGGCCGGATTTTTGTCGGGGAACGCCGCTATCCCAAAGGCAGCCCTTCGCCTGAACCGGAGACGTTCATGACGACCGCGGAACTGGCGCAGAAGTTTCGCGCCAACAGCGAAGGCATTCTCGCGCATGAGTGCGTCGAGGCCATTCTCGAAGCGCTGCAAGGCCTGGAGAAGGTTGGCGATATTCGTGGTCTCATGCGGTTGCTCTAGCTTGGTACCGGCAATGCGGGGCAAGAAGTATCATAGGAAAAAAGCGGATCCGGCGGCCGGATCGATCCCAATCCGCCTTTCCCCCCGACAAGAACGACCAAAGAGACACAATGGCAAGCGCGGCACCTGCTTGGCTCATACCCATAGCAGCGATTTTCACCCTCCAGACCATCGCGGCATTCCTGAACCGGCTCATTCCCATCATCGGCCCGGCGGTGGCGAGCGAATTCGGGTGGAGCGGCAGCTCCATAGGCTATCTGACGGCCACCAATTCGATGGGCGGGCTCGCCATCCTGGTCGCGGGCTCGGCGGTGCTCAGGCGGGTAGGTGGAATGCGCACCTTGCAGATCACGCTGTTCCTGGGCGCGGCCTGCATGATGCTCTTCCTGGCGCCGAACGTCAGCATCGCCCTGATGGCGTGCTTTGTAATGGGCCTGAGCAACGGCGCCGCGAACCCGGCCGGCAGCGAAGTCCTGCAAAGGTTTTCTCCGCCGGAGAAGCGCAACCTCATGTTCTCGATCAAGCAGGCCGGGGTTCCCCTCGGCGGCGTGATAGCGGGGCTGCTCGTTCCTGTGTTGATCGCCTCCTCCGGCTGGCGCGTCGCGCTGCTGGCTTGCGCCTTGCTGGTCATGCTGCCCACCGTGCTGACGTGGCGCCTGAGCGCGGGACTCGATGAGGTTTCTCCAGGCCAAAGGCGGGCCTTCCCCTTGTCGATGCTGCAATCGCTACGCGTGCTTACCGTGCCGTTGACGTCCCTGAGGCAGAACCGCGACCTGTTGAAGATGTCCATCGTGGGCAGCCTGTTCGCCATTCCCCAGAGTTGCTGGTTCACCTTTACGGTCGTCTATCTGATAGACGGCCTGGAGTTCTCTCTCGGGCTGGCCGGAGCGGTATTCGCGGTGATGCAGGCTGGCGGCGTCATCGGCCGCGTCGCGTTGGGCTGGCTTTCGGATTACCTGCGCTCGCCGACCGCGGCGTTGTCGATTGCGGCGGTCCTGTCGGCAGTGACAACCGTGCTTTTCGGCTTTACGACCCACCAATGGCCCTTATGGGCGGTGATTTGCCTGGCGTTTGTGGCGGGCTGCTCCGCGGCGAGCTGGAACGGCGTACAGATCGCGGAAGTGGCGCGGCGGTCCCCGCCAGGGCTGATTTCCGAAACGGCGGCCGGGTCCAGCGTGTTGATCAACCTGATCAATATGCTCGCGCCTGCGGTATTCGCGGCGTTTGTTGCGGTCAGTTCGAGATACGACTACGCCTTTGCCCTCACCGGCGCGTGCTCGCTGCTGGTGCTCGTTTTCCTGCCGCGCGAGCGGCGCGGGCGCCGTGCCGTCCGATGATCGGTGTTACTCGAGCTCCGGACCGACATGGTTCAGATCGAGCGATGGCACGAATTTTCTGTCGGCGTAGCGCTTGCGCAAATCCGCCTCGCTGAATCCGACCAGGTCCGACGTATCCGCGGACCTGCCCCCGCCGGCCGCCCATGCGCTTTCCCATAGGTGGACGAGGTTCCGTATCCCCAGCGCCATGATCCTGGCGGTGTCCTTCCCGTAATGGGCCACCAGCCCGGCCGCGGCAACGTAGCCGGCGTAGTCCTTCTTCTTCGCCAGCGCGAAGGCTTCTTGTCCTCGACCTCTTCCACCGCCACCCGGCCGATGCTGTAGTGGCCGGTCGCTCCCCAGTAGGGCCGGGCCGCGGCGTTGGGCTCGGCCACCAGCTCCACATCCAGCAGCTTGCAGATGTTGCTGAGGTTCGTGGCCAATGCGAAGTTGTAGAGATTGCCTTGCAGGTCGATGGTTTGCGCGCCCCACTCCGCGGCCAGCGGACGATAGGCCGCGGGCTGGCCCTCGTACTCCTGCCGCAGATGCCAGACCGTGCCGGAATCGCCGGGACGCAATCGATATGTGACAGCTATTGCGGCAGCGGCGGTCGGTATCTGTGGTCGAATGCGGACGTCAGCGCTTGCCGACCTGGTCGCCCAGGACACCGCCGATGGCCGCGCCGCCGACGGTGCTCAATACGCCGCCGCCGCTGACGGCCGCGCCGATCAGGCCACCTGCGCCTGCGCCTACGACCATGCTTTTCTGGCGGGATGACATGCGGTCCCAACTGGCGCAGCCGGTGGCGCAAACCGCCAGCATGCCTACGATCGCGAGTCGGGCAACGAGCCGGATACTCATTCAGGTACTCCGAAGTGGATACGCGGCAAGTATCGCCTTTCTTGCTGAAGCGCAGATTTGCGGCCGTTGCCAATCATTGCGTCATGTAACACGCCGGAGCCGGTCCATCGTGGGACGCTGGACGAGCGAAACGGGAGGATTTGTTATATAATTTCTGGCTCACATCCGCCGTCGTGGTGAAATTGGTAGACACGCTATCTTGAGGGGGTAGTGGCGAAAGCTGTGCGAGTTCGAGTCTCGCCGACGGCACCATACATACTCAAAGCGAGCACGGAAAGTCCACCCGGCTGCCAGAACCGGGAGCCGATCATCCGGGCCGCACGAAAGGCCATTAGGCGCGGGCCCGCTCTTCGGGCCGCCACTGCTTGATGCCGAAGGAGGCCGCCGCTTCCGAAATCCACTAGCATGGCAAGTACCGCTTCTCCGGAGACTTCCATGCCCCACCACCTGAAAATCGACTACGTCTCCGACGTGGCCTGCCCCTGGTGCATCATCGGCCTGCGCGGCCTCGAAGAGGCTCTGAAGCGCACCGCCGGCACCGTCGACGCCGACATCCATTTCCAGCCTTTCGAGCTGAACCCCGACATGCCGCCCGAAGGCCAGAACATCGTCGAGCACATCGCGCAAAAGTACGGCTCTACTCCAGAGCAATCCGCCGCCACGCGCGACATGATCCGCTCCCGTGCCGCCGGGGTGGGGTTCGCCTACAACGTCTCGGAAAACAACCGCATCTACAACACCTTCGATGCCCACCGGCTGCTGCATTGGGCCAAGGCCTCCGGCCGCCAGCGAGACCTGAAGCTGGCGCTGTTCACGGCGTATTTCACCGACGGCAAGAACGTGTCGGACCCCGAGGTGCTGCTGGCGGCCGTTGCCGAGGCCGGGCTGGATCCGGACGAGGCGCGCGACGTCCTGGCGTCGGGCCGCTACGCCGATGAGGTGCGCGAAGCGGAGCGCCTGTGGCTATCGCGCGGCATTCGCTCCGTGCCGGGCATCGTCGTCAACGAGAAATGGCTGATATCGGGCGGGCAGCCTCCTGAGGCGTTCGAGCAGGCCCTGCGCAGCATTGCGACCGAGCTGGACAAGGCCGCCAGCTGAGCTCGCGCCTGCAAGCCGCTCCTTGGCGCCGGGAAAATCCAGGCGCCCGAATGTGACACGCCTTGCAATATCCGCAATGCTTCCTTCGGCCTCGGTAACACGAAGAACCTTCGCGCCGGGCCACCATGCTCCTCACCGTCGCGCTTTGCGAGGCTCCGGAAGTGAGGACCGGCTCAATGCCCAGGCAGCAAGGAAGAACGTCGCAAGAAGCGTTCAGGGAGGATCGCAGCGCCCCCGCCGCGCCAGCCGCGCGGCCATGGCTGGGCGGATGGTGCCTGGCCCTGGCCCTCGCAATGCCGGGCGCACGCGCCGCCGACGACGGCAATTGGCCCACCGCCCCGAAGGACAACGCCAATACCCGCTATAGCGAGCTGGCCGAGATCAACACCGCCAACGTCGCCAGCCTGCGCCCCGCCTTCACCTTCTCCACCGGCATCAACCAGGGCCACGAGGCCGCCCCCGTCGTCGTCGACGGCACGATGTACGTGGTGACGCCCTACCCCAACTACCTGTATGCCCTGGACCTGACCAGGCCCGGCGCCCCGCTCAAATGGAAATTCGAGCCCAAGCCGGACGCCAGTTCCCAGGGCGTCGCCTGCTGCGACGTGGTCAGCCGCGGCGTCGCCTATGCCGACGGCCGTGTATTCATGAACACGCTGGACGCGCAGACGATCGCCGTCGACGCCGCCACCGGCCGCGAGCTGTGGCGCACCAGGCTCGGCGACATCGGCAAGGGCGAAACCATCACCATGGCGCCGTTCGTGGTCAAGGACAAGGTGCTGGTGGGCAACGCCGGCTCGGAAATGGGCGTGCGGGGCTGGATCACCGCCCTCGATACCAAGACCGGCAAGATCGCATGGCGCGCCTACAGCACCGGCCCCGACAGCGAGGTCCTGATCGGGCCGTCGTTCAAGCCGTTCTACGAACAGGACAAGGGCAAGGACCTGGGCGTGGCCACCTGGCCGCCCGATGCCTGGAAGATCGGCGGCGGCACGGTATGGGGCTGGATTTCCTACGACCCGGAACTGAACCTGATCTTCTACGGAACGGCCAACCCCGGCCCCTGGAACGCCGAGCAGCGGCCCGGCGCCAACAAGTGGACCGCCGGCATCTTCGCGCGCGACGCGGATACGGGGCAGGCGCGCTGGTTCTACCAGTACGCGCCGCACGACGAGCACGACTACAACGGCAACAACGAAAACGTGCTGCTCGACCTGACGATCGGCGGCGCGCAGCGCAAGGTGCTGGTCCACCCCGACCGCAACGGCTATGTCTACGTGATCGATCGCGCCACCGGCGAGGTCATTTCCGCCACGCCGTTCGTCAAGGTCACCACGACCAACGGCGTCGACCTGAAGACCGGCCTGCCCCGGCTCAATCCCTCGGCCGAGCCGCACATGGGCCAGATCGTGCGCGACATCTGCCCGGCCTCGCCCGGCGGCAAGGACTGGCAGCCTTCCGCATGGTCGCCGCGCACCGGGCTGCTGTACATGCCGCACCAGAACCTGTGCCAGGACATGACGACCTACCAGGCCAGCTATATCGCCGGCACGCCCTACCTGGGCGCGGAAGTGAAGATGTATCCCGGCCCCGGCGGCAACCGCGGCGTGTTCGGCGCGTGGGATCCGGTCAAGGCCACCATGGTGTGGTCGCTGAAGGAGAACTTCCCGGTGTGGAGCGGCGCGCTGGCCACGGCCGGCGACGTGGTGTTCTACGGCACCATGGAAGGCTGGTTCAAGGCGGTCGACGCCCGCTCGGGCAAGCTGCTGTGGCAGTACAAGACGGGCTCCGGCATCATCGGGCAGCCCATCACGTACAAGGGCCCGGACGGCAGGCAATACGTGGCCATCCTGTCGGGCGTGGGCGGCTGGGCCGGCGCGGTGGTGTCGAAAGACCTGGACGTGCGCGACAGCTCGGCCGCCAAGGGCTTCGCCGACGCCATGGCCGATCTGCCGAAACATACGACCAAGGGGGGGATGCTCTATGTCTTCTCGCTCCCCTGACCACGCGCGGCCCGCGCGGCGCGGCGCCCTGGCGGCCGCCGCGCTGCTGCTGGGCGCCTGTCACGCCGCCGGCGCCAACGCCGGCGGCCCGGCGCCGCTGCGGGTCTGCGCCGATCCCGACAACCTGCCCTTCTCGCGCAGCGACGGCAGCGGCTTCGAGAACCGCATCGCGCGCCTGCTGGCGGACGACATGCACGTGCCGCTGGAATACGCCTGGCTGCCGGACCGCCGGGGCTTCGTGCGCAAGACCATGGGCGCCGGCCTGTGCGACGTGATCGTCGGCGTGCCGGCGGGCTTCGAGCCGGTGGATACGACGGCGCCGTACTATCGTTCCGGCTTCGTGTTCGTCGGCCGCGCGCCGGCGCAGGGGCAGGCCGACATGCTGCGCAGTTTCGACGACCCCCGGCTGCCTTCCCTGCGCATCGGGGTGCTGCTGATCGGCATCGATCCCGGCACCTCGCCGGTGGGCTACGCGCTGGCGCGCCATGGCGCGATCGACCACGTCGTCGGCTATACCTTGTACGATCCGGAGCCGCCGGCCCAGCGAATGATCGAGGCGATCGCCGCCGGGCGGCTCGACAGCGCCCTGCTGTGGGGGCCGCAGGCCGGCTATTTCGCGCGGCGCGCCGCGGTGCCGCTGGAGATCGCGCCGGCGCGGCCGCCGGCCGACATGGCCGCCTTCCCGTTCGAGTTCTCGATCGCGATGGGCGTGCGCAAAGGGGACGAGGCGCTGCGGCGGCGCCTGGATGATTTCATCGTCCGGCGCCGCCACGACATCGATGCCGTGCTGGCCGAGTACGGCGTGCCCAGGACCGACATCGCGGGGGCCGCGCAATGAATCGACGCGCCTTGTATCCATTGAACCGCAGCGCCTTGGCGCCATCGGCCCGGCCGAAGGCGCCCTCCGGATGGGGCGCCGCGCCGACCGTTGCGCGCATCGCGGCGATGGCGCTGGCCCTCGGCGCCCTGTCGGCCTGCGACCGCGAAAAGCGGGAGTTCGAAGCGCCCCAGGCGGCCGCCACCGCGCCGAAGCTGCGCCAGTCCTCGATCCAGGCCGGCCAGCCGCAGCCCGATGCGCCGGCCGCCGCGCCCGACATGCCGTCCACGCCGTACCGCTACGAAGACAACGCCTATGCGGTCTCGCAGGGCAAGCGGCTCTACCGCTGGTACAACTGCAGCTCCTGCCACGCGCCGGGCGGCGGCGGCGACTGGGGGCCGGCGCTGTCGGACGACAAGTGGATCTACGGGTCGGATCCGGAAAACATTTTCGCCACCATCGCGCAGGGCCGCCCGAACGGCATGCCGTCGTTCGGCGGCCATATCCCCGAGGACCAGATCTGGCAGCTGGTGGCCTATGTGCGCTCGCTGTCGGGTCAGCTGCGCAAGGACGTGGAGCCGGGCCGCGGCGACGCGCTGCAGGCCTCGCCGCCCGAGGCTGCGCGGCCCACGGAGCCCGTCCATCCGGCGCCGCCGGTGACCGGAACGGAGCGCTGAGCCATGAGGCGTACGCCGGCCTGGATCGCCCTTGCCTGCTGTGCCGCGTGGGGCGCCGCGGCGTTCGCGGGCCCGGCCCAGGACGCGCTGTCGCCGGCCGGCCCGCAGGCCGCCCATATCCACACGCTCTGGCATGTGATGCTGGCCGTTTGCACGCTGGTCTTCGCCGCCGTGCTGGCGGCCTTCCTGATCGCGCTATGGCGCGCGCCGCGCGCCGATGCGGCGGCGCCGCCGGACCTGGACGCCGCCCTGCGCCCCGAGCGCGGCGCCCGGCGCAGCGTGCTGGCGGCCGTGGCGGCCTCCACGCTGCTGCTGGTGTTCCTGATCCTGGCCAGCTTCCTGACCGACCGCGCGCTGGCCCGCCTGTCGTCCGAGAACGCGGTGCGCATCGAGGTCACCGCCAATCAATGGTGGTGGGAGGCCAAGTACGGCGACCCGCAGCCGTCGCGCACCTTCACGACCGCCAACGAGCTGCACATCCCGGTCGGCCGGCCGGTCGTGCTGACGCTGAAGTCGAGCGACGTCATCCACAGTTTCTGGGTACCCAATCTGCACGGCAAGCGCGACCTGATCCCGGGGCGCACCACGGTGCTGCGCCTGCAGGCCGACCGCGCCGGCGCCTACCGGGGCCAGTGCGCCGAGTTCTGCGGCTTCGAGCACGCCTACATGGCCTTCCAGCTGGTGGCCGAGCCCGCCGACCGATACGAGGCCTGGGCCGAACACCAGCGGCAGTCGGCGGCCGAGCCGGGCGACGATACGCTGCGCCGGGGCCGCGAACTGTTCCTGACCACCACCTGCGTGATGTGCCACGCCATACAAGGCACCGACGCCAGCGCGCGCCGCGGCCCGGACCTGACCCACGTGGGCGGCCGGCGCGACATCGCCGCCGGCACGATGGCGAACACCGACGACAACCTGGCCCGCTGGATCCGCGATCCGCAGCGGTTCAAGCCCGGCGTGAACATGCCCGCGTCCAACCTCCCCGAGGACGACCTGAAAGCCATCGTCGCCTATCTGCGGAGCCTGTCATGACGCCGCCGGATGCCGCCGGCGCGGTGGTGCGCCCCGGCACGGCGCCGGCCGGCGAGCTGGCGCGGCAGGCGGCCGAACGCGAACGGGTCTGGCGCGATCCGCCCGGACTGCTGGGCTGGCTGGCGGCCGTCAACCACAAGAACATCGCGCGCCGCTTCATGTGGACGACGTTCGGCTTTTTCGTGGCGGCGGGGCTGATCGCGCTGGCGATGCGGCTGCAGCTGGCGCGGCCGGAGAACACGCTGATCGGCCCCGACCTGTACAACCAGCTGTTCTCGATGCACGGCACGACGATGATGTTCCTGTTCGCCGTGCCGGTCATGCAGGCGGTGGCCATGTATCTGATACCGCTGATGATCGGCGCGCCGAGCGTGGCGTTTCCGCGCATGAACGCCTATGCGTACTGGGTCTTCCTGTTCGGCGGCCTGATGCTGTACGGCGCCTTCATCCTGAACGCCGGGCCCGACGCCGGCTGGTTCGCCTACGTGCCGTTGTCGGGCCCGGACTACTCGCCGGGCAAGCGGGTGGACTTCTGGGCGCAGATGGTCACCTTCACGGAGCTGTCGGCGCTGCTGGAGGCCATCGTGCTGATCACGACCATCCTCAAGCTGCGGGCGCCCGGCATGACGCTGAACCGCATCCCGCTGTTCGCCTGGGCCATGCTGGTGACCGCCTTCATGGTGCTGTTCGCGATGCCCGCGGTCATGCTGGCCAGCACCGGGCTGATCCTGGACCGCCTGGTGGGCACGCATCTGTACAACCCGGCCGAGAACGGCGACGTGCTGCTGTGGCAGCACCTGTTCTGGTTCTTCGGCCATCCTGAGGTTTACCTAATCTTCATCCCGGGGCTGGGCTTCATCTCGGCCATCGTGCCGACCTTCGCGCGGCGGCCGATATTCGGCTACACGGCGATGGTGCTGGCGCTGATCTCCACCGCCTTCCTGGCCTTCGGGCTGTGGGTGCACCACATGTTCGCCACCGACCTGCCGGCCCTGGGCAAGAGCTTTTTCACGGCCGCCAGCATGCTGATCGCGGTGCCTTCGGCCATCCAGATCTTCTGCTGGATCGCGACGCTGTGGACCGGCCGGCTCAATTTCAAGACGCCGCTGCTGTTCGTGCTGGCCTTCTTCTTCATTCTCGTGCTGGGCGGCCTGACCGGCATCATGCTGGCCTCGGTGCCGCTGGACCTGCAGGTGCACGACACCTATTTCGTCGTGGCCCACCTGCATTACGTGCTGCTGGGCGGCGCCGTGTTCCCGCTGGTGGGCGCCATCTACTACTGGTATCCCAAGTTCACGGGCCGGCTGATGAGCGAGCCGCTGGGCCGCTGGCAATTCTGGCTGTTCTTCGTCGGCTTCAACGTGACGTTCTTCCCGATGCACCTGCTGGGCCTGCTCGGCATGCCGCGCCGGGTGTTCACCTACCCGGCCTACATGGGCTGGGGCGGCATGAACCTGATCGCGACGGCGGGCGCCGTCATGATCGGCGTCAGCGTGCTGCTGTTCATCGTCAACCTGCTGCGCAGCGCGCGCCATGGCGCGGTGGCGGGCGCCGACCCGTGGGGCGGCGGCACCCTGGAATGGGCGGCCGCGTCGCCGCCGCCGGCGGCCAACTTCGACGCCACGCCGGTGGTCTATGGCCGCGATCCGGTGTGGGAGGCGGCGCAGCGCCGGCCCGACGAGCCGGCCACGGTCAGCGGCCTGGCCGTTGCCAGCCGCGAAGTGCTGGTGACCAGCGTGCTGGACGCCGTGCCCGATCATCGCTCCGAGTTCCCCAACCCGAGCATCTGGCCTTTCGTGTCGGCGGTGGCGACCACGGCGCTGTTCATCGGCTCGATTTTCACGCCGTGGGCGGTGGTGTGGGGCATGGTGCCGGTCGCGATCGCGTTGACGGCATGGTTCTGGCCGCGGCGCGGCGACACCCGCGTCCACTTGGCGCTGGAGCGCCGGCCATGACGGCGCCGGACACGCCGCGCAAGAGCGCCGCGCCGGACGGCGTGCCGGCGATCGACGTCAGCGCCTTGCCGAACTATGCGTTCGGCCACCGCAGCCTGCTCTGGTGGGGCACGTTCGGGCTGATCGCCATCGAAGGCACGGTGTTCGCGCTGACCGTGGTGGCCTATTTCTACCTGCGCAGCCGGGCGCCGCAATGGCCGCTCAACGGCGTGCCGCCGGCGCTGCTTTGGGGAACCGTGAATACCCTGGTCATGCTGGTGAGCCTGGTGCCGAACCAATGGGCCAAGCGGGCAGCGGAGGCGCATCGGCTACGCGAAGTGCGGATCGCGCTGGTCATCTGCATGGCCTTCTCGTTCGCGTTCCTGGGCGTGCGGGTGCTGGAATTCCAATCCCTGAACGTGCGCTGGGACACCGACGCCTACGGCTCGATCGTATGGCTGCTGCTGGGCCTGCACACCGTGCACCTGCTGACGGACACCTACGACAGCGGCGTGCTGACGGTGCTGATGTTCACCGGGCCGCTGGAGGGCCGGCGCATGGCGGACGTCAACGAGAACGCGGTGTACTGGTATTTCGTCGTCCTCAGCTGGCTGGCGATCTACGCGGTGATCTACGTCGCGCCGAGGGTCCATGGCTAGCGCCCGCCGACCCATGCAGACCTGGCTGCCGCTGCTGGGCGCGCCAGCCGTGTCGCTGGCCAATCTCAGCCTGGCCTATGCGCTGACGGCGCCGTCGTGCGCGATGGAAAGCACCGCGTGGCTGCATGGGGTCAACGCCGTCTGCGTGGCCGTGTGCGCGGTGCTGACGGCGATCGGCTGGGGACAATGGCGGCGCGTGAGGGGCCATCCGGCGCCCGACGATGCGGGCGACCGGACAAGCCGGCAGCGCTTCCTGGCCGCGATGGGTTTCGCGGTGGGGCTGCTGTTCACGCTGGTCACGCTGGCGCAATGGGCCGCGGCATGGATTCTGTGGCCATGCCTGTGACGGCGCGCCGCGACCGTCCGCCGGCGCCGGCCGCCGCGGTGGCCGCCGCGATGCTGGCGGCGATGGCGGCCGCGCCGGCCCAGGCGCATGCGCCCCCGTGGACGCCCGGGCACATCGCCATCCCCTGGACCTTCGAACCGTGGGTGCTGGCCTGCCTGGCGGCCAGCGCGGGCGCATATGCGTTCGGGCTGGCCCGCCTGTGGCGCAA
Source organism: Pigmentiphaga soli (assembly GCF_039541095.1). Taxonomy (NCBI): domain Bacteria; kingdom Pseudomonadati; phylum Pseudomonadota; class Betaproteobacteria; order Burkholderiales; family Alcaligenaceae; genus Pigmentiphaga; species Pigmentiphaga soli. The sequence continues at coordinate 71,629 of NZ_BAABFO010000007.1, read as the reverse complement.
GGCCGGCCGCGGCCGCGGCGTTGGCGTGGGCCGCGCGGCCGCGTTCTACGCCGGGCTGCTGGCGCTGGTGGCGGCGCTGGTCTCGCCGCTGGACGCCTTGGGCGGCCTGCTGTTTTCCGCGCACATGGTGCAGCACGAGATGCTGATGATCGTCGCGGCGCCGCTGCTGGTATTGGGGCGGCCGCTGGCGGTATGGGCCTGGGCGCTGCCCGCCGCGGCCAGCGGAGGGATCGCGCGCGCCTGCCGCGGGCCCGTGCTGGGCAGGATCTGGGACGCGCTGACCTATGCGCCGGCCGCCTGGGCCCTGCATGGCATCGCCCTGTGGGCCTGGCACGTGCCGGCGCTGTTCCAGGCGGCGCTGGCCGACGACGGCATCCATACGCTGCAGCACGCCAGCTTCTTCGTTACCGCGCTGCTGTTCTGGTGGGCGCCGCTCGGCGCGCAGTCCCGCGCCGGCCAGGGCGCCTCGATGCTGTATCTGTTCACCACCATGGTCCACACGGGCGCGCTGGGGGCCTTGCTGACGCTATCGCCCACGCTGTGGTACCCGGCCTACGGCGACAGCGCCGCGGCCCTGGGCTTCGACCCGCTGGAGGACCAGCAGCTGGGCGGGCTGGTGATGTGGGTGCCGGCCGGCATCGCCTACCTGGCGACCGGGCTGGCGGTGGCGGCGCGGGCGCTGAACCGCGGCGGCGCGCCCGGCCGCGCGCGAAGGACCGGCGGTCAGTTCTTCGGCGTGCCCGGCGCCGGCGCGGCCGAGGGCGCCTGCGGCGCGGCGGCGCCCTGCCCGTCGGGCGCGGCGGGCGCCGGGCTGGCCGGCGCGGCCGGAACGGATTTATCGCCCTCGGCCGCCGGCGCGGCGGGCGCGGGCGCCCCGGGCACGGCCGGCACCGACAGGTCGCCCGACGGCACGTTTTCCATCACGCCGCCGGTACCCGGGTTCGACGCCACCGGCCGGCCCATGTAGGCCAGCGCCGCCGTGGCGACGAAAAACACGACGGCCGCCCACTTGGTGGTCCGCGACAGGAAGTTGGCCGCGCCGGTGGCGCCGAACAGGCTGCCCGCCGAGCCGCTGCCGAAGGCGGAACCCATGTCGGCCCCCTTCCCTTGCTGCAGCAGCACCAGGACGATGATCGTCAGCGCCGCGATGACCTGCACGATGAGCAGGACGGTATGCAAAACAGACATTCTTCAGATACTCCGGGGTAAGGCGCCCGCCTCGGCGATGCGCAGGAATTCTTCGGCCACCAGCGAGGCACCGCCGATCAGGCCGCCGTCGATGTCGGGCATCGCGAACAGGGCCGCCGCGTTGGCCGCCTTGACGCTGCCGCCGTACAGCACGCGCACGCCGGCGCAGCCGATGGCGGCCAGCGCGGCGCGGATGGCGGCGTGCACTTCCTGGGCCTGGCCGGGGGTGGCGGTCAGGCCGGTGCCGATCGCCCATACGGGTTCGTAGGCCAGCACCAGCCGGGATACGGAGCCGGCGCCGAGCGCCAGGACCGGTTCCAGCTGGCCGCGGATCACGCCGAGCGTCTGCCCGGCTTCGCGCTGTTCCAGCGTTTCGCCCACGCACACCACCGGCGTCAGCCCGGCCGCCAGCGCGGCGCGCGCCTTGCCGGCCACGGTGTCGCTGGTTTCGCCGTGCAGCATGCGGCGCTCGGAATGGCCCGCCAGCACGTAGCGGCAACCGAAATCGGCCAGCATCGCGGCGGAGACTTCGCCGGTATAGGCGCCCTGCTCGTGGACGCTAACGTCTTGCGCGCCCCAGGCGACGTCGGAGCCGGTCAGCGCGGATTCGACCTGCGCCAGATAGGGAAAGGGAACGCAGACGCCGACGTCGCAGGAAGCGGCGTCCGAGGTCTGGTGCCAGCCGGTGCGCAGCGCAGCCAGCAGCTGGCCGTTGCCGGCCAGGCTGCCGTGCATCTTCCAGTTGCCGAGCACGAGGCGGCGGATAGGATTGGAGGTGGTCATCGCGGGGATGTGTCGCGAGAAGTCAATCGATACGGATCTGGAATCGCCCGCTGGGGGCAGCCCGTTTACGGGTAGCGTCGAAGCGGACAAAACTTCGATTGTATCGGCTTATTGCCCTGGTCTGCAGGCCGTGTCGCAAAAGGATGCGCTTTGGCGGCCGCCGGCCGCCCGCAGCCGGCCCGGCTACACCGTCAGCACGATCTTCCCGATCTGCTCGCCCGCCTCCATCATGGCGTGCGCCTTGGCCGCCTCGCCCAGCGCAAACGTGGCATGCACCACCGGCTTGAGCCGCCCGGCCTCGAACAGCGGCCATACGTGGCGGCGCAGGTCGCGCGCGATCCGCCCCTTGAACTCGGCCGAGCGCGGCCGCAGCGTGGAGCCGGTCAGGCTGAGCCGGCGCCGCAGGATCTGGCCCAGGTCGATCTCGGCGCGGGAGCCGCCCAGCAGCGCGATCAGCACGATGCGGCCGTCGTCGGCCAGGCATTTGAGGTTGCGCGGGGTATAGTCGCCGCCCACCATGTCGAGGATGACGTCGACGCCGCGGCCTTCGGTCAGGCGCTTGATCTCGGCCACGAAATCCTGCGTCTTGTAGTTGATGCCGGCCTTGGCGCCCAGGCGCTGAACGGCCTGCACCCGGGCGTCGCTGCCCGCGGTGGCGTAGACCTCCATGCCGAGCGCGGCGCCCAGCTGGACGGCGGTGGTGCCGATGCCGCTGGCGCCGCCGTGGACCAGCAGCGAACCGCTGTCGAGCAGGCCGCCGCGGTCGAACACATTGCTCCAGACCGTGAAATAGGTTTCGGGCAGGCTGGCCGCCTCCACCAGCGACAGGCCCTGCGGCACGGGCAGGCATTGCACCGCCGGCGCCGTGCAGTATTCGGCGTAGCCGCCGCCGTTGACCAGCGCGCACACCTGGTCGCCCACCGCGAAGCCGGCCGCCTCGCCGTTGATGCCGGCCACGGTGCCGGCCACTTCCAGGCCGGGCAGGTCGGAGGCGCCCGGCGGCGGCGGATAGCTGCCCTGGCGCTGGAACACGTCGGGACGGTTGACGCCTGCGGCCGCGACCTTGATCAGCAGTTCCCCGGGACCGGGCTCGGGCATGGGGCGCTCGACGGGAACCAGGACTTCGGGGCCGCCGGGGCGGGAAATCTCGATGGCTAGCATGATGGGGGGCGGGATCCGGAAACGATGTCGTGCGGCAATGATATCCCGGCCTGGCCGCCGGGCCGGCGTGCTAGCGCCGGCCCCGGCGGCCGATGCGCAGGCCCGGCGTATGGCCGGCCGGCGCCGACGGGCCGCCCTGCGTGGCCTTGCCCGGCGCGGTCACGCCGGCGCGGCCGCCCAGCCCGCCCTCTTCGGTCGTGCCCTGGGCGGTGCGGTCGGCGTCGGGCTCCGCCGACGGCGGCTGCGCCGCGTCGGAGCGCCCGCCCGCGGGCCGGCCGGCGGGGGCCTTCCCGGCCGGCGCGCGCCCGGACACCGCGAGCACGCCCAGGCACGGGAGAACGAACGGACGAAGGGCCATGGAGAAAACGGACGGACGAAAGATCATGGCAGCGATCCCGGCAAACAGAGTCCCCTCGTCCCGCAAGCCCCATGCCTGCGGGGTAGGCACGGCGCGTGCGATAGGCAGGCCTCCTCAACCCTGTCGTGGAGACTTCCATGTTTGCTCACAACAAACGCCTGCAATACACGGTTCGCGTCGCGGAGCCCAATCCGGGGCTCGCCAACCTCATGCTGGAGCAATTCGGCGGTCCGCAGGGCGAATTGGCTGCCGCCTTGCGCTATTTCACTCAGGCATTGGCGGAAGACGATCCAGGCCGCAAGGACATGCTCATGGATATCGCCACCGAGGAGCTCAGCCACCTGGAGGTGATCGGCACCATCGTCGCGATGCTGAACAAGGGGGCCAAGGGCGAGCTGGCCGAGGCGACCCAGGAGGCCGCCGAGCTTTACCGGGCCATCAACGGCGCCGGCAACGATTCGCACGTGACCCAGGTCTTGTACGGCGGCGGCCCGGCGCTGACCAATTCGGGCGGCCAGTTGTGGACGGCGGGCTACATCGATTCCATCGGCGACCCGTCGGCCGACCTGCGCTCCAATATCGCGGCCGAGGCGCGCGCCAAGATCGTCTATGAACGCCTGATCAACGTCACCGACGATGCCGGCGTGAAGGAAGCGCTGGGCTTCCTGATGACCCGCGAGGTGGCGCACCAGCTGTCGTTCGAGAAGGCGCTGTATTCGATGCAGCCGAATTTCCCGCCGGGCAAGCTGCCGCCGCGGCAGGAGTTCGCCAGGGTCTACTTCAACATGTCGCAGGGCGAAGGCGATATGCGCGGGCCGTGGAACAGCGACGAGCAGTTCCAGTACATCTCCGACCGCGAACAGCAGCTTGCCGTCGACGGCGGCAGCGGGCTGCCGGAAACGGCGCTGACGCCGGAGCAGAGCGTGGCGGTCGAGCAGATGGCGGCGCGTACGGCATCCGACCCGCAGTCCAATCCGATGACGGGCGCCGAACTGGGCAGCGGGCAGCTCGACGCCGACGAGCCGGCCGGCCGGACGTCCTGAGCGCGCGGCGGCGGCGCGCCGGCCTAATCGCCGGCGCCCGCCTGCCGGTACAGTTCGGGCAGCCGCCGCAGCGCGAGTTCGACGCTGGCCTCGCGGATTTCGTTGCGGCTGCCCTCGAATACGTGGGTTTCGGAACGCAGCGCGATGCTGCCGTCGCGCTTGCGGAACGCCCAGGCGAAGCACTGGGTGCCCGCCGGGATCCGGGGGTCGGTGTCGTCGGTCACGCCGGTATTGGCGATGGCCACGTTGGCACGGGTGGCCGCCAGCGCGCCCAGCGCCATTTCCCGCGCCACCGGTTCGCTGGTCAGGTTGTGCCGCTCGATCGTCTCGGCCCGCACGCCCAGGCAGCGCTGCTTGGCGTCGGGCGAATAGACGACGAAGGCGCTGTCGAGCAGCGAGCCGGCGCCGGGCAGTTCGGCCAGCGTCGAGGCGATCAGCCCGGCCGTGCAGGATTCGGCGGTGGTCAGCACGAGGTCGTGCGTTTTCATGAACGATGCGGTCGCGCGGATGGCATCCATGGGCTCACCTGGCAAGGCGGTAGACGCGCCGGCCGGGCGCGGCCGGATCAGCATGGTCTACCTGGCGTTGTAATCGAAGTCTTGTGACGGCCTGCGGCCGCGGCTCAGCCGGCCGGCGCGCGGTGCTCGGACAGCACGATGACGGCGCGCGGCACGTCGCCTTGCAGGTCCGCTTCGCGGCGCGCGTCGGCCAGCGCGGTGAACTGGCCGTCCAGGTAGGGCAGCGTGACGGTGCTGCCGATGGCCCGCAGCGCCTGTTCCGGCGTGTCGAAACCATCGGCGCGCACGTTGTCGGTGTCGAGCCGGAAACCGTAGCTGCCGCCTTCCTGATGCAGCGCGCCGATGTCGATCAGCTTGCCGTCTACGTTTTCCGCATAGATGCGGCCGTGGGCCGCGTAGAGCGTGTATTTCCAGGTAGAAGTCATGGAGGGCTCCGGAATGAAGTCGGCCCGCCGGCGCCGCCGCATCCTGGGTGGCGGCGCGCGCAGAGCGCTTGCCCTGGCGGGCTTGCGGTTCAGCAAGAAGCACGCCCGGCACGTCTTCGCCGCCGCACTCCGGATCGGGGCGCCTACGAGAAGTACAGCGCCAGCGGCGTCTCGCCCCCGATGCGCCGCCGCAGCGCCGGATCGGGCACCCACCTGGCGAAGCTGTCGATCGTGTCCTGGTAGCTCACCTTCGATTCGTAGGCGGCGAAGGGCCAGTCGCTGCCCCACACCAGCCGTTCCGGCCCGCCCACCTTCAGCAGTTCGGCCGCGTAGCGGGCCGCCGCCTCGTCCGACGGCATGCGAAAGCCCGCCGACAGCTTGACCCAGGTGCGGCCGCGCTCCACCGAGCGCAGCACGGCCTGGAAGCCGGGGCAATTGACGCCCAGTTCGGCCGTCGGCCGCCCGAAATGATCGATCACCAGCTTGACGCCGGCCGCCTCCAGCGCCGCGATGGCGGGCGGCAGGCGCGCGCCTTCGTCGTGCAGGTGGACGTGCCAGTCGAGGTCGGCCACGCGCCGCAGCAGCTTGCGGTATTCGGGCGTGGCAAGGTCGGGCGGGGTCTTGACGTTGCGGCGCTGGAAGCGGATGCCGACCACGCCGTCGGCCTTCATTTGTTCCAGCACGTAGCGGTCGATACCGGGGTCGACGATGACGGTGGTGCGCAGCCGCGGATGGGCGCGGCAGGCATCGATGGCGTAGTCGTTGTAGTCGCCGTAGATGCTGGCGGCGGCCATCACCGCGAAGCGCACGCCGTGGTCGTCCAGCGTCTTCAGGTACTGGCCGATGGTGGCGTCGGCCGGCGGCTTGTGCCAGGCCGAGCCGGACATCGGCATGTCGAGCGTGTAGATGTGCGCATGGGCGTCGACCAGCGGCGGCTCGATGGCGGGAACTTGCGTCGTCATCGGGCCGTCCCCGGCACGGCCGCGCCGCAGAAGCGCGCCAGGTCGGCGATCTCGCCCTGGCCGCCGGCGGCCAGGTCTTGCGCCAGGCGCCCGTACAGCCGGGCGATGGCGGTGAAGACTTCCCCCGCGGGGGGGTCTTCGCTGCCCAGGTAGGCGGCGATTTCGCGCATTTCAGGCTCCCATCGATAGGCCTTGGGGAACATCGCCGGCACGAACTTTTCCATGTAGGCCAGCAGTGCCGGCTGGGTATCGGCCAGCATCTGGCGGACTTCGGCGGTGCAGCCGGCACGCGTGGCGGCCAGGATCATGAAGGCGCCGAGCGCGGTGAAGCCCTTGTTGATGCCGGCGAACGACAGTTTCATGCCGGAGGCGGCGCCGACCGGGCCTTCCATCACGCGTACCTTCGGGCCGAACTCGGCCAGCCGCGTCATGGCCGCTGCGCCGGGGCCGCTGGCATAGAGGACGATGCCGGGCTTGCCGGAGGTCGGGCCGCCGAACAGCGCGCCGTCGGCGAACGGACAGCCCGACGGCGCCAGGATGCGGCCGATCTCGCGCGCGGTGCCGGGCGATACCGCGTTGCAGTCGGCATAGACCGGTTTGCGCGCGGCGCGCGCCAGCGCCGGCGCGAAGCGTTCGGCCAGCGCCACGGCCGAACCGGGCGGCACTACCGATAGCAGGTAGTCGGCCTGCGCCACCAGCGCATCGTCGTCGGCCACGGCCTCGAAGCCTTCCTTTTGGACCCGGGCGGCGCTGGCCGCGCTGCGCCCTTGCAGCGAGGTCAACACGCGCGCGCCGCCGGCCCGCAGTTCGCGTCCGATGGCGCTGCCCATTTCGCCGGGCGCGACGATCGCTACCGTGATGCTCATGTTCATGCTCCGTTCAGAAACCGTATAGCCGCGCGGGATTGGCGGCCAGGATGGCGTCACGCGTGGCGGCGTCGGGCACCCAGTCGAGCAGCAGGTCCAGCAGGTGCCCGTCGTTGGGCATGCTGCGCTCTTTCATGTGCAGGTGCGGCCAGTCGGAACCCCATACCAGCCGCTCCGGCGCATGCCGCACCAAGGCGTGGGCGAAGGGCACGATGTCGGCGTAGGGAAACTCCTGGCGCGAGCAGTACATCGGGCCGGACAGCTTGACCCACACGCGGCCGGTGTCGAGCAGGTCCAGCACGGCACGGAAGGCGGGCTGGTCGACGCCGAGTTCGGCCGGCATCGAGCCGAAATGGTCGATGACGATTTGGTTGGGCAGGCGCCGCAGGCGTTCGGCGTGGTCGACGATGTCGGTGCCCTGCGCATAGAACTGCACGTGCCAGCCATGCTCGGCCACGCGGGCGGCCAGGTCGGGCAGGATGCGCGGCAGGTGCGCGCCGCGCGCATCGCTGACGAAGCGCACTCCGCGCACGCCCAGCGCGTCCATGTGCGCGATCTGCTCGTGGCCGAGGTCGTCGGCCGGCACGCAGACGCCGCGGAAGCGGCCGGGAAAGCGTGCCAGCACGTCCAGCAGGTGGGCCGGGTCGCGGCCGTAGGCGCCGCCGCTGACGATCACGCCGTGGGCGATGCCCAGCACGTCATGCATGGCGATGCAGCTTTCCGGCAGCGCGTCGCCCGACAGGTACTGAGTTTCCGGCACGAAGGGATAGCGTTCGGCCGGGCCGAACAGGTGCAGATGCGCGTCGACGGCCCCCGCGGGGCATTTCAGGCGCGGCGCGACCGGATTCGGATCCGGCGGCTTGGCGACGTGGACCATGGCGTTTCCGTTGCGTGTCCCGTTATTGCTGTTCGATGCCCGCGCTCTTGATGACCGCGGCCCATTGGTCGATGTTGCTCTTCATCAGCCGGGCCATTTCCTGCGGCGTGCCGGCGCGGGCCTCCACGCCGAGTTCGAGGAAGCGCTTCCTGACGTCGGGCAGCGCGAGGATTTCGCCGATGTTCCGGTTCAGCAGCGCCACGACCTGCGGCGGCGTGCCGGCGGGCGCGTACAACGAGTTCCAGCCGATGACCTCGTAGTCCTTCAGGCCGAGTTCCTTCATGGTCGGCACCGCAGGCAGCATATCGGATCGCTGCGGGCCGGTCGAGGCAATGGCGCGGATCTGGTGGCTGTCGATGCCGGATTTCAGGCTGGTGTAAGCGTCGAAGCCGATGTCGACGTCGCCGCGCATCAGGCCGATCAGGATCTCGCCCGAGGTCTTGTACGGAATGATGCTGATCTTCATGCCGGTGCGCGAGCCGAACAGGTGGGCCGTCAAGTTCTGCACGCTGCCGGTGCTGGTGGTGCCGACGTTGATGCCGCCCGGCCGCGAGGCCGCCAGCTTGCGCAGGTCGTCCAGCGTGCGCAGCGGGCCGTCGTTCCTGACCAGCAGCAGCAGGTCGAAGAAGGCGATGCTGCCGATCGGGGTGAAGTCTTTTTCCAGGTCGTAGGGCAGCGACTTCAGCAACGACTTGGCGATGGTGTTGCCGGTGACCATGACCATCAGCGTGTAGCCGTCGGGCGCGGACTTGGCCACCGTGTCGGTGGCGGTGATGCCGCCGGCGCCCGGCTTGTTCTCGACCACGACCGATTGGCCGAGGCGTTCGGCCAGTTTCTGGGCCAGCAGGCGGGTAGTGACGTCGGCCAGTCCGCCTGCCCCGGAACCGAGCACGATGCGGATCGGCCGGGTGGGATAGTCGGCCGCGCGGGCGGCGGGGAGCATGCAGGCGAATGCGGACAGCAGCGCGCCGCAGCGGCGCGCGAAGCAGGCAGGATCCATGGCGTTGTCTCGTCCGTTATGTCGTTGTCGGCGGACCTTGGCGCGTCCGCCACGGCGCCGGGGATGACTACCCCCCGGGCGCGCGAAGCATAGCAGAAACGCCCGGCCGCGCCGGGCGGCGGGCCCCGCCCTCGATGGATCCTTGGCTCGCCCCGGTGGCCGCCCGCGATCCCGCCGCGGCCGCCGGGGAACGCCACCTTACTTGGTGGCGTCGCGCAGTTGCCTGCCCTTGGCCAGGTGGGCCTGCAGGCTAGGCAGGGTCTTGGCCGCCCAGGCCTTTACGTCGGCGTCGTCGGCGTTCTTGGACGCCTTCTCGAATTTCTTCACCGCGTCTTCGTGGGCATCGACGCCGATTTCCTTCGCGTATTCCTTGTCGAAGTCAGCGCCGGTCTTTTTCTGCAGGTCGTTCACCTTGCGGCTCACCTTGCGCGACGGCTCGGCCGGCAGCTTGGCGCCCTTGGACGTGGCCAGGGATTGCAGTTCGTTGGCGACCTTGGTGTGGTCGTCAACCATCATCTGGGCGAAATCCTTGATATCGGTACGCGTGCTTTTCTGCAGCGCGATCTGGCTGGCCGAGATCTCGAGCTGGCCGGCGTCGGCCGCCTCCTCCAGGAAGGTGGCGTCGCCGTGCGACAGGCCGGCGGCAAGCGCGGCGCTGCCGGTACCGAAGGCAAGCACCAGGCCCAGGGCCGTCATGCGGAATTTATGCATGGTCGTTCTCCTTGTGTTGAAGACGCGATGCATTCCGCAAAAAGCGTACCCAGCCCGGGCATTTAAGTTTTCTTGCAAGAAAATAGCGGCATTGGTGCCCGCCGGCGCCCTGGGGGGCTTCGAAGACGACGCGAGCCTGCGCTATCATTGATTCAGGTCGCTGTATTTTCTGTCTCTGCCGTACCCGTTCGAGGAGACGAGGATCATTGGTCGCGTTAGCCGCCGTCATCTGGGCCGTCATGCTTTTCGGTACCGTCGTGCTGCTGCTGCAGCCGCGACTGCCGCGTGGGCTCAACCGGCTGGAAGTCGCCACGGCCTTCGTGCTCGTCACCTACTATCTGTCCGGGCTGGCGGCGCGCAGCATGTAATTCAGGGCTGCGCTTCCGGCCCGCCCGCCTCGCGCAGATTCTGCAAGATCACTTCCCCCAGCCGCTTCAGGTGATTGCGCATCAGCAATTCCGCCGAATCGCCATCGCGGTAGGCGATGGCTTCGGTAATGCGGTCATGGTCGAACCAGCTGCGGGCATCCGCATGCCGCAGCCACGGGAAATTGGTGCGCCACAATTTCAGCAACTGGTAGAACTCGTCGTTCAGCAGCTTGCGGATGGCGTAGTTGCCGCTGCCGCGCACGATCTGCAGGTGGAAGCTGGCCTGGTCCAGGTCGCCAGCGCGCGATAGCCGCGTGGTCTCCCGCAAGCCATCGATCTCCGCTTCGCTCATGTTCTTCGCGGCCAGGCGCGCCGCGAAGCCCTCCACCGACTCGCGCATCGCGTAGGTATCGAGCACTTCCTTCGGGCTGTGCCGGATGACGCGGGCGCCGGCATTGGGCTTGCACACCACCAGCCCCCTGCCTTCCAGGCGCCGGATCGCCTCGCGGATCGGGCCGCGGTTGGCGTCCATGCGGCGGGCCAGCTCGGCCTCGTTCAGCTTCATGCCAGGGGCCAGCGTGCCGGCGATGATCTCGGCCAGCATGAGCTCGAACACGCGCTCGACCTCGCGGCCGTGGCGCTGGGCGGTGGAATCGGCGGGGACGGGAATGACGCTCATCGCGATCCGGCTCCTGCGGTGTGCCACCAGGCGGCGGCCATTTTGTCGACAAAACTCATCGTTATCCTGCGTTCCTTCCTGCATATAGTCCAGGATTTCCCTTTTTTCGCTTCAATTTTGTTGACAATCCATAGGCCCGCTTTTAGGCTTGCGCCATCAGGAGGACGACATCATGCAAGTGTATTCGCTCGCCACCGACAAAAGCGGCCGGCCCGAGGTCTCCGTCTATTGGCAGCCGGGCTGCTCCAGCTGTCTGAAAACCAAGGAGTTCGTGGAAGAACAAGGCATCCCGTTCGAATCCATCAATGTGCTGGAAGACCGGGAGGCGATGAAGGAAATCATGGCCGCCGGATTGCGCAGCATCCCCGTGGTCCGCAAGGGCGACCAGTACATCTACGCCCAATCGGTGGACGACGTAGCCGAACTGCTGGGCGCCTCGCGCGACCGCGAACGGCTGGCGCCGCAGCAGTTGCTGGAACGCTGGGAGGCCGTGCTGGAACGGGCGCGCGTCATCGTCGCCAGCTTCGACGACGACCTGCTGGAACGCCGGGCGGTGTCCACGCGGCCGCGCACGGTCAAGGACCTGAGCGCCCACGTGTTCCAGATCGTCGAGGCCTTCATGCTGTCGATCGCGGACGAAAAAACAGATTTCCGCGCGGTGGCCGGCGATTCGCGTGCGGAACTCGCGGGCCGCGAAGAACTGCTGCGCTATGCGGACGCGATGATCGCGCAATACCGCGCATGGCGACGCGGCGACGGCGTGCGGTCGATTTCGGAACGGATGCAGACGTATTACGGCGACCAGCCCTCGCAAGGCGTGCTGGAACGCGGGGTATGGCATTCGGCCCAGCATGCGCGGCAGCTGGATCACGTCGCGGCCGGCGTGGGGGCCGAACTGCAGATTCCGGTGGAGCTGTATCAAGGGCTGCCGATGCCGAAGCGGCTCTGGGCCTGACAGACCTTGCCGGGCCACCCCGCGCCATACGGTAAAGTCCTGCCTGTCGGCAAGCTGGCAACCGGCCAGCGATGCCTTGAACGGACCAGGTACCATGGCGACACGGCGCGCTGCCGCTTGCGCATTCGGATTGGCTTTCAGCTTGATCGCGGGCGGCTGTTCCACGCCCCAGGATCCCGACTGGAAAGGGGCGAACCAGGAGCCGATGTCGGGCGACCAGCTGATCCAGACCGACTTCAACCGCACCGTCACGCTGGCGATGCGCGACAACCTCGCCAGCCTCTACACCCTGCTAGACAAGCTATATCGCCGCAATCCGAACGAATGGCGCAAGGCCGGCCATGCCAGCCGCGAAGCCGCCGTGGCCGACGTACGCGCGCTGATCGAGGCACGCCGTCCACCCAAAGGGCTGGCGGGTTTCCACGATATCCAGATCCTCTCGATGGCGCTCGACCCCGACTACCAGGACGACCGCGTCGCGGCCTTCATCTACGGTCTGGCCGACACGCTGATCACCGCGCACGGCGGGAAAACGCGCTTCTACGTACTGGACGTGCTCGATGGCCAGCATGTCTACAACGCGGCGCGCAACGTCGAAGCCGCCGCATGGCTGCTGGCCTCGCGACGCACGGCCAGTGGCGCGCCGCTGCTGCTCGCCAACGAGATGAGCGCCACGGCCACCAACCTCAGCTTCGAGCGGGAATTCGGCGCCATCATCGGAAGGCTCGACCTAGTGGCCAATCTGCTGGGAGAGAACATGCGGCGCGTAGGGATCAACTACGCGCAAGGGCTGCTGCTTTTCAATTTCCTGCCTGTGCGCTAGAGGCCCGGCCTGCGCGGACAGCAGCGCAGTCCCGTCAGCGCGGATTGTCGGGCGGCTTGGGCGCCACGAACGGATAGCGCGCCCGCCCCTTCACCGTCGTGGCCGAGCCGTTCTCGCCGCTGCGCACGAACTGCCGCGACGGATCCTTGCGCGGCTCGTAGTCCCAGGGCTCGAAGCGGCCCGCCTGCCGGGTCTGCTGGATGAACAGGCGGCGGGCGGCACTGGCTTGCATCTCGCGCGCCAGGCCGGCTTCGTCCCAGTGCGCGGCCACCAGCGCGCGCAATTCGGCTTCGATCGCCGCCGCCTCGCGGCCACCGGCCAGATTCTCCACTTCGACCGGGTCGCGTTCCAGCTGGAACAGTTGCGGCGGGTCGCTTTCGCAATGGATGTATTTCCACGGCCCCTTGCGCACCATCAGGCAGGGGCGGACGGCCCCGTCGGCCGTCATTTCCGCGAATACCGGCCGCGGCGCCGGCGCGGGGCCGCCGGCCAGGCACGGCGCCAGGCTGCGGCCTTCCGTTTCCGACACCGGCCGCAGGCCGCGGCCGGCGGCGCCGCCCAGGTCGATGAAGGTCGGCAGCAAGTCGAGCAGGGAAACCGGGGTTGCCACGCGAAAGGGGCGCTGCCCGGGCGCCGCGGCGATCAGCGGGATGCGGACGGCGCCTTCGAACAGCGTCCATTTGTACCAGAGGCCGCGCTCGCCCAGCATGTCGCCGTGGTCCGAGGTGAACACCACGACGGTGTCGTCTTCCAGGTCCATGTCGCGCAAAGCCTGCAACAGGCGGCCGACCTGGTCGTCCACGTAGCTGATCATGGCGTAGTAGGCATGGCGGGAGCGCAGCACGTCTTCGGGCGATACGCGGTATTCGTCGAAGCGGTAGATGTCGCGCAGGCGCCGGCTGTGCGGATCGTGCCGGTCCGGCGGCAGCGGCGGCACGCGCGGCGCGTCGATCCGCGCCGGGTCGTAGCGGTTCCAGTAGTCCTCGGTGATGACGTAGGGGTTGTGCGGGTGGGTGAACGACACGGTAAAGAAGAACGGCCGTTCCTGCGGCGACCGCCCGTAGTCGTAGATGCGCTGCACGGCGCGCGCCGCCACTTCGTCGTCGTAGTCCAGTTGCAGGCTGCGGCGGCAGGTGCCCGATTCGACCACGCTGCGCAGGTTCAGGCCGGTGGCGGCCACCGGGACCATGTGCCGCCAGTCCGGCGTCCAGCCGAAATCCGAGGGGTAGATATCGGTCGTCAGCCGTTCCTGGTAGCCGTGCAGCTGGTCGGGACCGACGAAATGCATCTTCCCCGCCAGGCTGGTGTGATAGCCCAGCGCGCTCATGTAGTAGGCGATCGTGGGCGCGCTGGACGGAAATTCGCAGGCGTTGTCGTAGACGCCCAGCCTCGATGCCAGCCGGCCGGTCAGCAGCGAGGCCCGGGATGGCGCGCACACGGGAAAATTGCAGTAGCAGTGTTCGAACACCGTGCCGCGCGCGGCCAACGCGTCCAGATTCGGCGTGCGGCAGACGCGGTTGCCGTAGGCGCGCAGCGCGAACGCCGTGAGCTGGTCCGCCATGATGAAAAGAATGTTCGGCCTGTCGGTCATGCTCGCCTCGATGTTTTCGTTGCTGCCCGCGCGCGCGGCGCGAAGGCAGCATTTCAATCCGCGCTGGCGCCCGAAGCGCGCACGACGCCGGACCACAGTTTCACTTCGCTTTCGATGAAGCGCCCGAATTCCGCCTGCGGCATCAGGCGCCGCTGCATGCCGGTGGCGGCCAGTCGCGCCGATGCCTCGGGCGAGTTCATGGTGTCGCGCACGGCGGCCTCCAGGCTGGCCAGCACCGCGGGCGGCGTGCCGCGCGGGGCCAGCAGGCCGAACCAGGCCGAGACGTCGAAAGGCTTCACGCCGGCCTCTTCCATCGTCGGCACATCGGGCAGCGAATCCACCCGTGCGGCGGTGGTGACGGCCAGGGCCGGCAGCTTGCCGGCCTTGACGTACTGCAACACCGACGAAATGCCGTTGAACATCAGGTCTACCTGGCCGCCCAGCAGATCGGTGGTGGCCGGCGCGATGCCCTGATAGGGCACGTGGACGAGGTCCACGCCGGTGGCCGTCTTGAACAGTTCGCCGGCCAGGTGGTTGGCCGAGCCGACGCCGCCCGAGCCATAGGTCAGCGCCATCGAACGCGATCTGGCCAGCTTGACGAGTTCCGCCACGCTGCCGGCGCCCAATCCCGGCCGGGTCACCAGCACCAGCGGGCTGGTGGCCAGCAGCGAGACCGGCGCGAAATCCTTCACCGGATCGAACGACTGCTTCTTGTACAGCGACGGATTGATGCCGAACGGCCCGATATAGCCGATGACCAGGGTGTAGCCGTCGGCGTCGGCGCGTGCCACCTGCGCGGTGCCGATGTTGCCCCCGCCGCCCGCCTTGTTCTCCACCACGAAGGTGCCATGCAGCCTGTCGGCCAGGCCGGCCGCAACCAGCCGCCCCAGGATGTCGGCCGGTCCGCCGGCGGCGAACGGCACGACGATTCTTACCGGGCGATCGGGATAGGCGCCCGCGGCGCCGGCCGCGCCGGCCGCGCCGGACAGGCCGGCGGCCGGCAGGCACAGGCATGCGGCGCGCAGGGCGCGCCCGAATCGATTGATTGTCATCATGGTCTCCTCCTTGTTTTGGCAAGTGTCGGCCGGCGCCTGGCCTCAGGCCGACAGATGGGTGACGAACTTCGGCGACAGGTATGCGTCGAGCCCTTCGGTTCCCCCTTCCGAGCCGTAGCCGCTTTCGCGCACGCCGCCGAAGGGCGCTTCCGCCAGCGACACCGCCAGGTGGTTGATGCCGACCATGCCGGCCGACAGCCCGCGCGCCACCGCCGCGGCAGTGCGCGGCGATTCGGTGAACGCATAGGCCGCCAGGCCGTAGGGCAGCGCATTGGCCCGCGCCAGCGCCTCGTCCGGCGTATCGAATACCGTTACCGGCGCAATGGGGCCGAAGGTTTCCTCGCACATCGCCGCGGCGCGGTCCGGCATGCCGCCGAGCACCGTGGGCTCGAAGAAGTGGCCGGGCCGGTCCAGGCGGCGGCCGCCCGTTTCAACCCGGCCGCCGGCGGCCAGCGCGTCTTCGACATAGCGCTGCATCGCCGCCAGCCGGCGCGGATTGGCCAGCGGCCCCATGGTGGCGGCGGGATCCAGGCCGTCGCCCGGTACCAGCAGGCGCGCCGCGGCGGCCAGTTCGGCGGTGAAGCGCTCCGCCACGCCGCGCTGCACGTAGAAGCGCGACGGCGCGACGCAGACCTGGCCGGCATTGCGGAAGCGGCCGGCCGCGCAGACGCGGGCGGCCTGCTCGATCTGCGCGTCGTCGAACACCAGCACCGGCGCGTGGCCGCCCAGTTCCAGCGTGCAGCGCTTCAGGCCATGGGCCGCTGCCAGCTGGGCCAGATGCTTGCCGACCGGGATCGAGCCGGTAAACGTGATCTTGCGTATCGCCGCGTGCCTGACCAGGTATTCCGACACCTGGGCCGGCACGCCGAACACCACGTTCAACACGCCCGCGGGCAGGCCGGCGTCGACGCAGGCGCGCGCCAGTTCGAGCGCGGTGGCCGGTGTTTCCTCCGACGGCTTGAGAACCACCGTGCAGCCAGCGGCGAGCGCGCCGGCGATCTTGCGCGCCGGCGTCAACGCCGGAAAATTCCACGGCGTGAACGCGGCCACCGGCCCCACCGGCTCGTGCTGCACCACCTGCGCCACCGCGCGCGAGCGGGCCGGGATGACTCGCCCGTACAAACGGCGCGTTTCTTCGGCATACCACTCGAACACTTCGATGGCGGCGGCCAATTCGGCGCGCGCCTCGGCCAGCGGCTTGCCCTGTTCCAGGGTGAGGATGCGGGCGATGGCATCGATGCGCGAAGCCAGCAGGCGCGCCGCCTGCAGCAGCACCTGGCGCCGCTCGCACGCCGGCGTGGCCGCCCAGGCGTCGAACGACCGCGCGGCGGCCGCCACGGCCCGTTCGAGGTCGTCCGGACCGGCATGCGGGAGGCGGCCGAGCGCTCCCTCGGTCGCCGGGTTGAAGACCGGTTCGCCGGCCATGCCGCTGCCCGCGGTCCATCGTCCGTCTATCAGCATGCGAAGGTCGGAGAAAGCGGACGGCACGTCATTGCTGGATAAGGTCATGAGAGCATCCTGTCGGTGATGGGATACGAGGCGCGCATGGCTCAGGCCGCCGGCACGAGCCCGCGCTGCGCCAGGCGCCAGACCAGCAGGTCGAACCGGTCCTGCCCGAAGAAGGCTTCGCCGTCGAAAACGAACAGAGGCACGCCCCAATGGCCGGCCGCCAGCTGGTCGCGCTGATTGGCCTCTACGGCCGACTCGTGGATGGATGGATCGGCCGCGATCGCGCGTTCCATGTCGTCCAGGTCCAGTCCGGCCCGCCGCGCCGCCTGCGCCAGATGGTCGCCGCGGTCCCAGCCATCCACGCTGCCGTCCCACAGCAGGCGGCTGGCCTGCACGATGAACGGCAGCGCCCGGCCGCGGCGATCGGCCTCGATGCCGAGATGGGTCAGCCGGCGGATATAGGGCTGGTCGGCGGCGATCGCCAGCGTGCGCGGATCCTGCACGATCGGGTCGGGCACGGGACGCCTGAACGGCATGCCGAGGTATTCGGCCACGCGCGCCGAATCGGCGAAGAAGTACGGCCGCGCAAGGGGATGCTGGCGGCCGAAATGCTCGGGATAGCGAACCGCCAGCGGGTAGACGATCCTGACGTTCCACCGCACGCCGCGTTCGCGCGCCAAGGCCTCGACGCGCGGCAGCGCCAGGTAGCTGTAGGGACTGCGGAACGACCAATAGAGGTCGACCTGGAGATCGCGGGCCATTGTCTCGTTTCTCTTGTCGTGGTCGGCGCCGATTGCTGCGGCGCAGCCGATGCGGCATCGGCATGGCGGCAAGATTAGATTCGGCCCTGATCACCGTAAAATAGATTTTTTGCCATGTTTGATATTCATTTTCATATCATCGGAAAAAGGCCATGACCACGCCCGACCGTGCCCACTGGCTGCTGCGCAGCCGGCTCAAGATGCGGCAGATCCTGCTGCTGGCGGCGCTGGGCGATCTTGCCAATCTGCGCCGCGCCGCCGCGCAGCTCGGCATGACCCAGCCCGCCGCCACCAAGCTGCTGCACGAGCTGGAGGCCGCGCTGAACGTGCCGCTGTTCGAGCGTTCGCGCCGCGGCATGGCCGCCACGCTCTACGGCGAGGCCATGATCCGCCATGCCCGCGCGCTGCTGTCCGATCTGGATGCCGCGCGCGACGAAATCGACGCGCTGGCCGGCGGCTCGGCCGGCACGGTCGCGGTCGGCACCATGACATCCACCGCCTCCGAACTGGTGCCGCGCGCCGTCGCCTCGCTGCTGGCGCGCAGCCCCGACGTACGGGTGTCGCTGGTGGAAGGGGCGCACGACATGCTGATGGGCGCGCTGCAGCGGGGCGAGCTCGACCTGGTGCTGGGCCGCGTGATGGGCGGCGCGGCAATGGACGAGCTCGAGCTCGAAGTGCTCTACGAAGACAAGTTCCTGGTGGTTTGCGGGCCGCAGCACCCGCTGGCCAAGAAGCGGAAAATCCGCCTGGCCGACCTCACCGGCCAGCGCTGGATCCTGCCGCCGGCCACGGCGCCGCTGCGCCAGCGGCTCGACATCCTGTTCATGGAACAGGCCGGCGACAAGCCGCGCAACGCGGTCGAATCGGTTTCGCTGCTGAGCAATCTATCGCTGCTGCAGAAGAGCCCGGCGCTGGCGGTCATGCCGGCCGACCTGGTCGGGCAGTTTTCCGGCAGCGGCCTGGTGCGCGCGCTGCCGGTGCCGTTGCCCGGCCTGTTCGGCCCGGTCGCGCTGATCACCCGCGGCGGGCGCCGCCGTTCGCCGGCGGTCGATGCGTTCATCGGGGAATTGCGGCGGCTGGCCCGCTAGGCTGCGGCGGCGGGCTTGTCCGGCCTTGCGCGGCCCCATGCCACGCCTCGTGCCACGTCTTATGCCGCCTGTTCGTCGTACGCGATATAGCCCATCCCGCCTATCCATTCGAGCACCGGCTCATAGGCCAGGATCCGCGCGGGCGCACCGTTCATCGCGCCCATGACGGCGCACCAGTTGAGGATCTCGTGGCCCCCGTGGCCGCCCAGGTCGTCGATCTCCTGGTAGCCCATGCCGCACAGGAACTCCACGTCGCCGCGCTCGAAGGCCGCCAGCACCCTGCGATCCCACTGTTCGTTGATCAGCGAGTGCGAGGTGCCGAGCGGCCATTGCATCTTCGACGCCATCACCGTTTCGTACGCGGCCAGGTCGGAATAGATGTCCGGGTCCTCTTGCGCGACGTGCCGGCCTTCCGTCTGGTAACGCTTCATCCGTTGCAGGAAGGCGTCGTGCTCCGGGCTGCCTTCCGTCCAGACCGGCGGCCAGTGCGATAGCCCGCCGGTACCCATGAACAGCACGCGGCGGCCGTCGTCCGATGCGTCGAATATCCTGCGCACGGCCTGGCCCAGCTGGTAGGCGCGGCGCATGGTGGGAATCGGCGGCGAGAAGACGTTGATGAAGATGGGGATCACCGGGATGTCGAAGCCGGGCAGGATCAGCTTGAGCGGCACCAGCAGGTTGTTGCCGTACTCCACCTTGCCCATGCGGGTGAGGTCGAAACCCGCGCGGATCAGCTCGCGCAGCAGCAGCTCGGCCGTTGCCGGGTCGCCCGGCACGGCCACCGGACGCTCGAAGCGCAGGACTTCCATCATGTGGGCGGCCGGACCGGAGTGCTCGGGCGCGATGCCGATGGACAGGGCCGGCATCAGGTTTCTGAAGTGATTCTCGAAATGATCGTCCAGGAACGCGACGATCAGGTCCGGCCGCGCCTGCTCCAGCCGGCGCCGGTATTCGGCGTTGGCCGCCTCGATATTGCGCCGGGCCTCCGGGGCCGGCGCGTCCGGCGCGCCGACGGCCAGCGGGGCATGCGACATGCAGAAGGCACCCACGATCCTAGACATGATTTCTTCCTCGACACGAAGTCCTGGTTATCGTCACGCGCCTGGCCGGCACGCATCCTGAAATCTGGCTAATGTAGATTGTAGACAAAATTCCATGTCAGGGATACGATCTCCGTCAATGCATTTTCCCGGGCATCGGGGCCATGGAGGGTCGCACGTGTCAGCACCGGCCGATTGGAAAGACCTGGGCGAAGACGATCTCGATCGCCAATACATCGTGCGGCGACAGGTGGCCGACTGGGCGGCGTTCCTGGCGCGCTGGAAGGAAACCAGCGCCGGCGTGCGCCGGCAGTACGCCGGCCACCTGGACATCGCCTATGGCGCCCACCCGGCCGAAACGCTGGACGTGCTGCTGCCGGCAAGGCCCGCGCCGGGCAATCCCGTCCAGATCCTCTTCCACGGCGGCTACTGGCGCGCGTTGCACAAGGACGAATACGCATTCGCAGCCGTGCCCGCGCTCGAGGCCGGCGTGGTTGCGGTGGTCGTGAACTACGAGCTGTGCCCCCGCATTTCGCTCACGGGCATCGTCGAACAATGCCGCCGCGCCGTCGCATGGACGGTCCGGCACATCGGGGCATTCGGAGGCAGCCCGGACAGCCTGTTCCTGTCGGGCCATTCCGCCGGCGCCCATCTGGTCGCCGCCATACTGATGACGGACTGGCGCGTGCAGGGCCTGGCAGCGCCGCCGGCGATCCGCGGCGCATGCCTGCTCAGCGGCCTGTACGACCTGCATCCCCTGCAGCATGTCTCGGTCCAGGACGATCTCCAGCTGACCGACGCGGAGGTATCGGCGCTGAGCCCGGTGCGCCAGCCCATCCGCAACCGGGCGCCCGTGCTGTTGGCCCTCGGCGCGATGGAGTCGCCCGAATTCCATCGCCAGACCGCCGGCTACGCGCGGCACTGCGCAGCGGGCGGCGTGCCGGCCGAGGCCGTGGAAGCGTCGGGCAGGCACCATTATTCGGTGGTCGATGCCTTTGCCGATCCGGCCCATTCCCTTTGCCAGGCCTGGCTGGCGCGAATTCTTCAACCTGGCACAACGGGAGCAAGATCATGAATGCCAGTGAACACGGCCGCCGCTTTCACGCAGAAATCGCCGGCGGCGGAATCGGCGGCCTGGCCACCGCCGCGGCCTTGGCGCGCATCGGATGGTCGGTGCGCGTCCATGAACGCCAGCCTCGGATCCAGACCATCGGGGCCGGCATCTACATCTGGGAAAACGGCCTGCAGGTGCTGGACGCCCTGGGCTGCCTGGACCAGGTCATCCGCGACACGCATCGCGGCTTCGCGTTCGAGATCCGGGACTCCGACGGGCACATCGTCGACCCGGGCGTTCTGCCGCCGGACAAGCGGACCTTCACCGTGCCCCGCATCCGGCTGCTCCATGCCTTGCGCGATGCCGCATCGGCCGCGGGCGCCGAACTGGTGGTCAACTCCGAGGCCATCCGCGCCGAACCCGAGGGCATCCTGCATTTGCAGTCGGGCGCAAGCCTGAAGGCCGATCTGGTGGTGGGCGCCGACGGCGTGCGCTCGCCGATCCGCGAAGGGCTGGGCCTCGCGGCGGTCAACCGGCGTACCGAGGAAGGCTCGGTGCGCCTGATCGTGAATATCCGGCCCGGCGATTTCGACCCGGCCGATCACGGCAAATACATAGAGCAGTGGGCCGGAGAGCGCCGTTTTCTCATCACGCCGATCAACGACGAAGAGGTCTACCTGGCATTCAGCGCCCTGGAGTCGGATCCGGGCCGCCATCTGCCGCTCGACAAGGCCACGTGGAAGAAAAGCTTCCCGATGTGGGCCCATCTCATCGATCGGGTGACGGACGACCTGGGACACTGGGACCGCTACAGCGTCATCCACCTGCAATCCTGGTCCAGGGGCCATGTCGCACTGCTGGGCGATTCGGCGCATGCCCAGCCGCCCAACCTGGGACAAGGCGCCGGCATGGCCATGCAGAACGCGCTGGCGCTTGCCGCCATGCTGCGGCCGGTGATCTCCCGCGATCGAATCCCAGACGCCCTGCAAGCCTGGGAAATGTCGGAGCGGCCGCTCGTCGAGCATTGCCAGAAATGGTCGGAGCTGTACGGGGAAGTGATCAGCATGCCGGAAGCGCAGCGCCGGGCCACCTTCCGCGCGGCGGCGACCAACGAATGGATCCGGGCCCAGATATTCCGCGCCGCCCATCATCATCCGCTGGGCGCCCCGGCGCCGGCGGAACACGCCATGTGACGGCCTCGGCCGGCCCGCGGCGCCGGCCGACGCGGCCCATCCGGCGGCGCACCGGTGCCGCCGGTGCGCCCCCTCCGCACGCCATCACGCAAACCCCTATGCATTGCCCGGCCAGGACGCTTTTTCCTGACACGGCGATCGGCTACCCTTGAGCCGGCCATCTTTGCCGCGAACGCCGCGCGTGCGCACGGCGCCGCCGATTCCCGCGGCGGTCAGTTTTGTATACTATCAACAAATCCCTTCAAACGAGACGTATATGCGCCGCAGTCAACTTCCAGCCGGCGAAGTTTCCCCCGAAACCGAAGGGGACATCCCTTCCCTCTCCCAATTCATCTACGAAAAACTTCACACAGCGATCACGGAAGGCGCGCTAAAGCCGGGACAATTGCTCAGGCAGGAAGAACTCGCAAGCCGCTTCAACACCAGCCGCGTGCCGTTGCGCGAGGCCTTGCAGCATCTGCAGGCCACGGGCCTGGTATCGCTGCGCCCGCGGCGCGGCTATGCGGTCACCTCGCTCGACGAGCACGAGCTGATCGGCCTCCTGCAGATGCGCATGCTGGTCGAAGGCTACGCGGGCTACGTGGCCACGCTCAATCGCACGGAAGAGGACGTCAAGGAATTGGAAAGCTGCCTGCGCGCCCTCGAAAGATTCCCGTCGAAGAACATGAACGACGCGCAGCGGGCGAAATGGACGACGCTCAACCGCCGCTTCCACAACGCCCTGTTCGCCGCCTCCGGCGACGAACAGCTGAAGCTGCTGACTTCCAACCTCAGCGCCAAGGTGCAGCCGTACATCCTGCTCGAACTCAGCAGTACCCAGGACCTGGTCGACGGCCCGACCTACCATCGCGAGATCTACGAGGCCTTCAAGAAAGGCGACGCGGCCACCGTGGCGATACTCAGCCGGATGCATTGCGAGATGACCGCCATCCGCTTCCTGGAAGTGCTGCAGACCCGCGGCATGGCGATCGACGTCACCCCCGAACAGCTGATCGAACTGGGCCCGGCGGCCAGCATCGACCGCCGCGGGCACGGCGGCGCCAAACCCGCTGCCGCGCGCCGCAAGCCGGCGCTTGAAACCGTGCCGTCCGCGCCGCGCAAGTCCAAGCCCGAGCCCAAGCCCGCGCGCACCACCGATGCCGGGGAACGCGTGGCCAGCCGCGGCCGCACGCTTCACACACCCAGGTAGGAGCGCTGCACCCGGTCGTCGGCCGCCAGGTCGGCGGCGGCGCCGGACAGCGCGATCCTGCCCGACTCCAGCACGAAGGCCGCATCGGCGATTTCCAGCGTGGCGCGCACGTTCTGCTCGACCAGCATGACGGTGACGCCGGCCTCGCGAATGGCGGCGATCATCCTGAACAGGTCGCGCACGGCCTGTGGCGCCAGCCCCAGGCTGGGCTCGTCCAGCAGCAGCACCGACGGCCGGGACATCAGCCCGCGCGCGATCGCCAGCAACTGCTGCTGCCCTCCCGACAAGGTGCCCGCCATTTGCCGGCGGCGTTCCCGCAGCAGCGGATAGCGGTCATACATCTGCTCCAGCAACGCGGCGCGCTCGGCCCGTACCCGCGGCGTGAACGCGCCCACGAGCAGGTTTTCCTCCACGCTGAAATTCGGGAACACCAGCCGCCCTTCGGGCACCAGCGCGATGCCCTTGGCCACCCGGCGCGCCGCGCCTTCGTCGGTAATGTCGCGATGCCGGTAGAAGACGCTGCCCTGCAAAGGCGGGATCAGCCCCGCCAGAACCTTGAGCAGCGTGGTCTTGCCCGCGCCATTGCTGCCGACCAGCGCGGTGATGCTGCCGCCGTCGATCGCCAGCGAGACGCCGTGCAGGACGCGGATCTCGCCATAGCCGGCGTGGACGCCTTCGACTTCCAGGATGCGGGCCGTCATGCCGTCTCTGCCCCCAGATAGGCTCGGATCACCGCCTCGTTCTCGATGATCGCCGAGGGCGTTCCTTCGCCGATCTTCCTGCCGTGGTCGAGCGCGATGACGCGTTCGCAAAGCTGCATCATCGCGCGCAGATTGTGTTCGACGATCAGCATGGCGATGCCGCGGCGCTGGTGCAGCGCCTGCAGCATCGCCAAGGCTGCCGCCGACTCGGTGGGCGTGAGCCCGGCCATGACCTCGTCCAGCATGAGAAGGACGGGCCGCGTGGCGAGCGCGCGAGCCACCTCCAGCCGCTTGCGGGCGGCCAGGGTGAGTTGGTTGGCCAGGCGATGGCGCTGGTCGATCAGGCCGACCTCATGCAGCAGTTGCTCGACGGCTTCGTGCAACGGCGTCGCAAGCGGATCGACCCGCGAACCGTAGCGGAATCCCACGATGACGTTCTCTTCGACCGACATGCCGCCGAAGGGACGGACGATCTGGTAGGTACGGCCGACGCCGCGCCGGCAGATCTCGTCCGGCCGCCTGCCGTCGATCCGTTCGCCGCGCAGCAGGATGCTGCCCGACGTGGGCTTCGTGGCGCCGCTGACCATATTGAACAGGGTGGTCTTGCCGGCGCCGTTGGCGCCCATCAGGCCGACCATTTCATGTTCCCGCATGGCGAAGCACACCCCGCCGACCGCCAGCAGGCCGCCGTAGGCCTTGCTTGCCTCGTTGACCTCGAGCAGCATCGGCCCGCTCATCGCGCCACCCTCCTGTGGCTGCGCGGCAGCCGCGCGCGCGCCGGACGGCGCGCCCGCCACCAGGTGCGCAGTCGCGTGCCTGCCCCGGCCAGCCAGGCGCTCAGGCCGCCCGGCATCTTCAGCGTGAAGAAGACCAGCAGCATCCCGAGGATGATGAGGTACAGCTGCGGCGCGGCATCCCGCAGCAGCTCCGACAGGATGGTCAGGAGCAGCGCGCCCAGCAGCGGCCCCCACGGACCATCGCTGCCGCCGGCCGCGCACATCGCAATGATCGTCAGCGATATCTGCGGGCTGAAGATCGTGGCCGGCTCGAAGTACCCCGTACGCGCCACCATCAGGCCGCCCGCCAGCGCGGGCGCGATCGCGCTCAGCACGTAAGCCACCGACTTGAGCAGCCCCACGCGCACGCCAGTCATTTCGGCGGCGATCTCGTTCTCGCGGATCGCCCGCAGGCCGATGCCGAGCCTGGACCGCCGAATTCCCCATGCCCCCAGGAAAGCCAGCAGCGCCAGCAGCCAGGCGGTATGGAACAGCGTGAGGGCCTCGGGCTGGCCCATGAGCAGGCGGCCGAAGGATCCCAGCCGTGCCTCGATGTTGACGACCACGTACTTGACGAATTCCGATACCGCCAGGGTCAGGATGACGAAGTACGGCCCGCGCACCCGCAGGCAGGGAATGCCCACCACCGCGGCCAGCGCCGCACCGGCGGCGCCCCCAAGCAACAGCCCCAGCCAGAAAGGCAGTACGCCCCAGGTCAGCACCACGGCGTACGCGCCGATGCCGACGAAGGCCGCATGGCCCAGCGAGACATAGCCCGCGTAGCCCGACAGGATGACCCAGCTTTCGGCCAGCGCGATCCATATGAGCAGGCCGGTCGCGAAAGAAAGGCCGTAGTCGTCGGCCGCCCAAGGGGTTGCTGCCAAGGCGGCGAACAGCGCCGCGGCCGGCGCCAGGTTCCTAGCGAAGACGGAACGGTCCATGTCAGCGCTTCGCCCTGGCGAACAGGCCTTGCGGCCGCAACAGCAGCACCAGGATGAACAGGCCGTAGATCAGCGGATCGCGGTAGCTCGGGTCGGTGAGCGAGACCCCGAGCGTCTCCAGCAGCCCGATCGCCAGGCCGCCCGCCAGGCTGCCGGCGATATTGCCCAGGCCGCCCAGGATCACGATGAGAAAGGCGATCGTGGTGTACGGCGCACCCATGAAAGGGGTGGCTGGCTGCTGCATGCCCAGCACAGCGCCCGCGGCGCCCGCCAGCGCGAAGCCGCCCACGCTGCACAAGGCGAAGGCCCGCTCGACATCGATGCCGACGATGCGGGAAGCTTCGCGGTTCTGGATCATCGCGCGCACGCCTATTCCCCACATGGTCAGACGCAGGAAGGCCATCACGGCGGCGACCAGCGCCACGGACGCCGTCAGCGCGATCAGCCGGCTCTCGCTCACCGCCGTCTGGCCGATCCGCACGAGATCGTCGTAGCCGCTGTAGGCGTGCGGCGTGCCGGTGAGGAAATAGGACATCGTGTTCTGGACCACCATCGAGACCCCGAAGAAAATCAGCAGCGACGCCGCCTCCAGCCCGTCCGCCGACAAGCGCCTGGACAAATCGAAGAACAGCGTCCTGAACAGCACGAAGCCCAGCAGGCCGGTGACCATCGGCGCGACGAAGAAGCCGACCACCGGCGACAGCCCCAGGCCGACCACCACGCCATAGCCGACGAATGCGCCGATCATGACCAGGTCGCCGTGTCCGCAATTGAGCAGCCGCATGGTCCCGTAGACCAGGTTGAGGCTGACGGCGATCAGCGCGTACAGCGAGCCGACCACCAGGCCGGCCAGCAGAAGCTGGGGAATCATGATTCGCTCCCTGTGCCGCCGGCGCGGCGCCCGGCCGGATCCCGCATCAGGCCCAGCCCTTCTTGGGCTTGAACTCGGCGGTGGCGATTTCCTTCGGCCAGACGATTTCCATGCCGCCGTTCTGGATCTGCAGCAAGCCCGGCACGGTGGACACGTTTTCGGCGTTGGCGTACCGGATCGGCCCCTTGATGGTCTGGAAGGTGTCGCTGGAAATCGTCTGGCGCAGCTTCTCGCGGTCCAGGCCGGCCGTGGCCACGGCCTGCTGCAGGATCTGGCAGCTGGCGTAGCAGATGGTCGAATCGAGGTAGTCGGGCGGCTCGCCCCACTTGGCCGAGTAGGCGTCGAAGAAAGCCTTGGCGCCAGGCCACCGGGCCTGGCTGGGCGCCCATTCGCCCAGCGTGACGATGCCTTCGATGACCGGCCGCGAGAACTTCTGGAAGAAGAATGGCGTGCAGGGACCGATGAAGAGGAACTGTATCGGCACGTCGATGCCCGATTCGCGCGCCGCGTTGACGTAAAGAACCGAGTCGCCCGGGTAGCTCAGGGCTACCACCGCCTGCGGCTTCGCGTTCTTGACCGAGCCCAGCATGCCGGTCATGTCGGACACCGAGACCGCGTATTCGGAATTCACCGGCACGGCAATGCCGGCCTCCTTCAACAGCGGCATGACGAATTTCTTGGTTTCCAGCGAGGCCGGCAGCTGCAGCGTAAGCAGCGAGGCCGACTTCACGCCCTGCGCGGCGAGGAATCCGGCCAGCATCCTGGCGTAGGCGTCCGGCATCGATTGCGTGAACCACATGTACCTGGCCTTAAGATCGCGCAATAGCGTGGTGGTGGCGGTATTGCCGATCAGCGGCACGCGGTGCCGCTCCACCACCGGCCCGATGGCGATGTGGAAAGGCGTGCCGTAGGGGGCCAGCAGCAGATCGACCTTGTCGCGCGAGATCAGTTTTTCGTAGGCCTCCGCGGCCTTGACGGGCTCGGACTGGTCGTCGTAGATGACGAACTCGACCGGCCGGCGCCCTTCCCCGGCGATTTCCAGGCCGCCGGCCTCGTTGACCTGCGCCTTCCACAGCTCGTAGGCCTGCAGCGCCACCGGCGAGGCCATGCCCAGGTAGCCGGTCTTGGCCATGGAGAAACCGATCCGCACCGGTCTGGCGGCGGCCTGGGCCAGCCCGCCCAGGCCCTGCGTGGCGGCCACGGCGGCCGCCGAGGCCGCCCCTCCCAGCAACTGCCGGCGCGAAAGCTTGATTCCGGGTCGACTCATCATTCTTGCTCCTGAACTAGACGATCGCCGTCACGTCGATCTCGATCAGCATGTCCTGGTGCGACAGCGCCGCGCCGACCAGCGTGCGGGGCGGCGGGTTCTCGCGGCCGAAGTAGTCGAAGATCCCCTGGTTGAGCTCGTTCTGGTAGCTCATGTCGGGCAGGTAGACCGTCATTTTCACGATCGATTGCAGGGTGCCGCCGCCGGCCTCCACCACCAGCTTGACGTTGGCCATGGTGCGGTCGAACTGCGCGCGGAAGCCGCCGCTCAGCCACTCGCGCTCTTCCTCCGGCACGTGCGGATGCTTGTGATACAGCGGGACCGGCCCATTGCCGGCGATCCACAGGATCTTCCCCCCCTGGGAAGACACGGCTGGCAGGAAAGGCATGTTGTATTCGGGGAGGGGCTCCCGGGGGTGAATCGGCTTGATCTCGATCATGAAATCCTCTGCTCTGGTTGCGAACGCCCGCCCGGCGCCGGCCGGCCGCGGAGCGACTCCAGCGCGGCCCGGAGGCGCGCTCGTTCAAAGGCTAATTGGCGGACGACGATTCGTCAAGTTTTGAATACAATCTTCTTTCTACTATTTAAAGAAAACCAGATGAGCCTCCACGACACAGCGCCGCTCTATGCCGGCAAGGCGCAAGCCGACGACATTCCCTCCCTATCGATAGCGATCCTTTCCCTGGCGTCGGTGGCCACTTCGGCTTCCATGCGGGTGTGCGACGCGCTCCAGCAGCGGATCGGCCACGACTTCGGCGTGGGCACGGCCTCGGCGGCCAATCTCATCGTCGGCTTCGCCACCGCCTACGGTCTGATGCAGGTGGTCTTCGGCGCCGTCGGCGAGCGCTACGGCAAGTACCGGGTAGTCGTCTGGGCGACGGCGTTCAATGCGGCCTGGGCGCTGGTCTGCATGCTGGCGCCGAACTACCCGGTGATGCTGGCCGGCCGGGTGCTGGCGGGCGCCACCTCCGCGGCGATCATCCCGCTGTCCATGGCATGGATCGGCGACGTCGTTCCCTACGAATCGCGGCAGCCCATCATGGCCCGCTTTACCCTGGGGCAGATGTTCGGCGTGGCGGCCGGACAGGTGCTGGGCGGCATGGCCGCGGAACTCTTCGAATGGCGCATCGCCTTCGGCATTCTGGCCGCCTGGTTCGCCGCCGGCGCACTGGTGCTGGGCAAGAGCACGGTTCGCACGCCGCGGCCGGCGCATGTCCCGGCCGCGCACGCCGCCGCGCATCCCGGCGGCGCGCTGCGCACGCTGGCAGAGGCGCTCGGCTCGCGCTGGGTGCAGATCGTCATGGCGGCCGGCTTCCTGGAGGGCGCGGCGGTCTACGGCGCGCTGGCGTTCATGGCGCTGCAGTTGCACGAGAGCGCCGATATGTCGCTCACCCTCTCGGGCGCGATATCGATGATGTTCGGCGTCGGCGGCCTCGTCTACGTAGGCCTGGCCGGCCGCATGGTGCGGGGGCTGGGCGAGGCCGGCCTGTGCGCATGGGGCGCAGCGCTGCTGTGCATCGGGCTGCTGTGCATCGCGGCCGCACCGGGCATGGCTTCGGTGGCGTTCCTCTGCGTCACGGGGCTCGGTTATTACATGCTGCACAACACGCTGCAGACGCAGGCCACGCAGATGACGCCGGGCCGCAGGGGCATAGGCATGAGCCTGTTCGCCGCCCTGTTCTTCCTCGGCCAGGCCGTGGGCGTGATGAGCGTGGGCTATCTGCGGCCTCATTTCTCCGGCGCCGGGCTCATCTCCTGGTGCGCCTGGGCGGTCCTGGCCACCGGCCTGGGGTTCGCGCGGCTGAAGGCCAGGCAGAAGAAATCGATCGCCGTTCGCTAGGCCCGGCCTGGCATTCCGGAATGGGTGCCGTGGCAAGAAACTTGCTTGGATATTGTATTCAAAATAAGGCAAGCCGGAATTGCTCCGAAGTTGGTGCATCGATGGAACCGGGAACGTCATTCAAGGTGCTTGGCGCACCTCCCGAGTGCGGGCGATGCGCGGAGCAAAGGCTTGCCAGTACGGCGTTCCATGCCACGTGGAACGCGTTTCCGAGCAGCGCTTCGACCCGGTTTCCACCACCCACTCTTGAAAGGCTGATAGATGAACAGGGCACTTCTCCTCAGTATGCTTGTCGCCATGACGGCGCTTTCCGGCACTGCCTCGGCGCAATCTTCCGTCACGATCTTCGGCTTGCTCGATACGGGCATCGGCCACTATCGGAGCGGCTCCGAAAAGGTATGGAAGCTCGGCAACCCCGGCACCGCGCCCTCTCGGCTCGGCTTTCGCGGCTCCGAGGATCTCGGCAACGGCCTGAGCACCGAGTTCTGGCTGGAAGGGGCGATCGCCGTCGATACCGGCGGCATGGGCGCGGGCAACAAGTTCTGGAACCGCAGGTCGACCGTGGGCCTGAAAAGCGTCACTTTCGGCGAGCTGCGCATGGGCCGCGACAACATGGCGGTCTACCTTACCGACTGGACCTACGACGCCTTCTACGACACCGGCGTCGGCGGCATAGGCGGCGCCAGCGGCACGCCATCGGTGCCGGGCAATACCGTTCCCGCCACCACCGCCCGCATCGATAACGCGGTCACCTACGTCCTGCCCGCCGGTCTCGGCGGCGTATTCGGACAGATGCAGGCCTCGTTCGCCGAGGGAGACGACACCAACAAGTTCAGGGGCGGCAGCCTCGGCTATGCGTCCGGCCCATGGAAGGTCGAAGGCGCGTACGGCGAGACCTCCACCGTTCCCGCCAAGTTCAAGTACGGGGTGCTGGCCGGCCTCTACGACTTCGGCGTAGTCAGGCTCATGGGCCGCTACTCGCGCAAGGAGTTGGGCGGATCGAAGTTCGACAACTACTCGGTGGGATTGCAGGTGCCGGTGGGCGCCGGGATGATCCGCGCCTCGGTCGTCTTCAACCGCGGCAAGGACCTGGAGGACGGCAATGACAGCACGCTGTACGCCATCGGCTATCTGTACAACCTTTCCAAGCGCACGGCGTTGTTCGTGCAGACCGCTTACGTGAACAACAAGGGCGACGCGGCCAGGGCGCTATGGGGAGCGCCCACGGGCGTGGCCGGCGAGTCGTCCTCCGGCTACGAGTTCGGCATACGTCACCTGTTCTGACGCAGCGCGCGGCGGCGCCGCATGCGCCGCCGCGGCGCCGCCGGAACGCCGATCGCATCGGTACATTGTCGAATGTATGCAGAATTATTGCGCTGCAGCGTCGACTGCACTAAGCTTGTCCGGACGCCCTGCGCGCGGGATATGTTGCCAACAGCCTGATTCTTCCTTTGCCTCGAATCCAGTTGGAGTCCAAATGCTTCAAGCAATCCGCCCGATCCCCACGCCCGCTTGCGCGCCCTCCGGCGCCGAACCTCCCCTCCGCTCCGTCCTGCCGCAGGCGGAGGCCCGCCGGCTGCGCGATGCCGGCGACGCCCAGGCCGCGGCGGATGCTTCGGCGGCGCAGGAAATCGTCCGCATCTCGAACCTGGGCAAGGTGTTCGGCAAGCCGGAAGCGCGTATCCGGCGGCGCCTGGCCCGCGGCGAATCGTTCGGCGAGGCGGTCGGGCACGAGCAGGCCAGGCCCGCGCTGGACCAGGTCAGCCTGTCCATGTCGCGCGGCGAGATCTACGTGATCATGGGCTTGTCGGGCTCCGGCAAATCGACGCTGGTGCGCTGCGTCAACGGGCTGATCAGCCCCACCGCCGGACAAGTGTCCGTCTGTGGCACGCCGGTGGGCGAATGCGGCCCGGCGGCGCTGCGGGAACTGCGCATGCGCCGCATGGCGATGGTGTTCCAGAGCTTTGCCCTGCTGCCCCACATGACGGTGGAAAAGAACGTCGAGTTCGGCCTGGCGCTGCGCAAGGAAGACCCGGCGGCCCGCCGTCGGCGGGTCGGCGAGGTGCTGGAGATGGTCGGGCTGGACGGCTGGAAGAGCCACCGCATCCATCAGCTCAGCGGCGGCATGAAACAGCGCGTGGGCCTGGCGCGCGCGCTGGCCACGGACCCCGAACTGCTGATCATGGACGAGCCGTTCAGCGCGCTGGATCCGCTGATCCGCCGGACCCTGCAGGACGAACTGCTGCGGCTCCAGCGCGAGCTGAAGATGACGATCCTGTTCGTGACCCACGACTT
The DNA here is from genome assembly GCF_039541095.1 of Pigmentiphaga soli. Taxonomy (NCBI): domain Bacteria; kingdom Pseudomonadati; phylum Pseudomonadota; class Betaproteobacteria; order Burkholderiales; family Alcaligenaceae; genus Pigmentiphaga; species Pigmentiphaga soli. Next base: position 39,801 of record NZ_BAABFO010000007.1, on the reverse strand, counting down.
CGCCGAGGCGGCGCGGATCGGCAGCCGCATCCTGATCATGAAAGACGGCCGAGCCGTGCAGGAAGGCACCGCGACCGACCTCGTCGCGCGCCCCTGCAACGACTACGTGCGCGCCTTCGTGGCCAACGTGGACCGCATGCAGATGATGTGCGCGGGCGAACTGGTGGCCGGCATTCCCGGCTCCCAGTTCACCGGCGCGCGGCTGCCGCGCGGGGCGCTGGTCGAGGTGGCGGCCGACGCCCCGCTGTCGCAGCTGCTGGGCGTATTGCGCCATGGCGCCTTCGTATCGGTAGCGGACGGCCGCAGCGGCCAGCGGTGCGTGGTCAGCTGCAGCGAGGTGTTCGACCGCATCGGCTCGTTGTACGCGCTGGGCCGGGAGGAATGACGATGGACAGCTTTCTCGGAATGCCCCTGCTGCCGCTGGATGCCTGGATCCAGGATGGCGTCAACGTTTTCGTGCAGCACTACCGCGGCCTGTTCCAGTTGCTGCGGCTGCCGGTCGAACAGTTCCTGGAGTGGATCAACCAATCGCTGCGGGCCGTGCCGCCGGCCCTGATGATCGCCGTACTAGGCATCCTGGGCTACGTGCGGCGGGGCACGGCGTTCGCCGCGTTCTGCGTGGTCTCGGCGGTGCTGATGGGCTGGCTGGGGTTCTGGGCCGAATCGATGACCTCGATCGGCATCGTGGCTACCTCGGTGGCTTTCGCCGCGCTGCTCGGCGTGCCGATCGGCATCCTGCTGGCCGAGCACGACGGCCTGTGGCGGCTGGCCCGCCCCCTGCTGGACGTGATGCAGACCACGCCGTCGTTCGTCTACCTGGTGCCGGTGGTGATGCTGTTCGGCATCGGTTCCGTGCCGGGCGTCATCGCCACCATCGTGTTCGCGATCCCTCCTCTGGTCAAGCTTACCTACCTGGGCATCAAGCAGGTCTCGCCGGAATCGATCGAGGCCGGCGAGGCATTCGGCGCCAGTCGCGCCCAGCTGCTGTTCCAGGTAAAGCTGCCGCTGGCGCTCGACGCCATCCGGGCAGGCATCAACCAGACCATCATGCTGGCCATGGTCATGAGCTCGGTCGCCGCGATGATCGGCGCCGAAGGGCTCGGACTGGTGGTCCTGAGAGGCATCTCCCGCCTCGACGTGGGAATGGCCGCCACCGGCGGGCTGTGCCTGGTGCTGCTGGCGCTGATGCTGGACGGCCTGACGCAGGGCGCCGAGGGCGAACGGCCGGCGCGCATTTTCCCCTCCTTTCCGTTCCGGCTGCGCCGGACGAAAACCGCTACCGCGTGAAGCGGCGACGCGATTTCTCGACATTGCATTGACTGGAGCTCAGATGAAAGAAACGCCGTTACCCCGCAGGCGAGCGATGATCGCCTGCGCCCTGACCGCCGCCGCGGGCTTTCCCGCGATCCTGCGCGCCCAGACCGGCCAGGCGGTCAGGCCGCTGCGGGCCAGCTTCGACTCCTTGTGGTGGACCGAGGCCGTCGCCCGCGAAGGACTGCGCAGGCTCGGCTATCGCGTCGAAGCGCCGAGCGTGATGACGCCCGCCGCCCTCTACCAGACGCTGGCGCAGGGGGAAGGCCACTACACGATGGACATCATCATGCCCTCGGCCGAGGCCGCCTACCAGAGCGTGAAAGACCGCGTGACGCTGCTCGGGCCCGCCGCCAATCCCGGGTCGGTGGCCGGCTACCTGATCGACAAGCCGACCTCCGAGAAATACGGCATCCGCAGCATCACCAACCTGCGCGACCCCAAGCTCGCCGCCCTGTTCGCCGACGGCAGCGACCGCCGCGCGCGCCTCATCGGCCCCGGCGCAGGCTGGAACGACGAGAAACGGGTGCTGGCCGACATGAAGCGGCTCGGGCTCGACGATACGGTCAACGTGCTGGTCGGCGAATACGCGGTCATGGTGGCGGACGTCATCGCCCGCTACCGGGCCGGCAAGCCCGTCTTCTTCTATGCCTGGTATCCCAACAACGCCACGGTGGAGATCATGCCCGGCCGCGACGTCGTCTGGCTGGAAGAACCGCAGGCCGATCCAGCCATGACCTACCACGGCATCGCCGGCTGCGCCAGCGGGAAGCCGGATTGCCTGACCGGCTGGAAGCCAACCACCTACTACGTCGGCGCCAATACGCAATGGCTCTCGGCCAACAAGCCGGCGGAGAAATTCCTGGGCGCGCTGCGATTTTCGCTGGAAGACCGGGTGGCGCAGAACCAGCGAATGATGAAAGGCGAGAAGAGCGACCGCGACATTGCGCGGCACGCGGCCGAGTGGATCGCGCGCAACCAGCAGTTGTTCGACGGCTGGATCGCCAGTGCGCGCGCCTGAGCGCCGCCCGGCCACCTTCACAAATCCGACATCTTGAACTAGGGGCGAACAAATGGACAAGGAAATGGCGGCCAGGCCGCTGCTGAGCGAACGGGAATTGCAGGCGCTGTTCAAGCCGATCGGCGTGGCCGACGGACTGCCGGGACGCGTGTACTCCGACCAGGCCTGCTGGGACGTCGAGCGCGAGAAGCTCTTCCGGCAGGACTGGTTCGCGGTCGGCTTCGCGAGCGATGCGCCGATGACGGGCGATCTCAAGCCCATCACGGCGGCCGGCTGGGAACTGGTGCTGATCCGCCAGCCCGACGGCTCCGTGCGCTGCTTCCACAACATCTGCCGCCACCGCGGCACCAAGCTCGTGCGCGAGGCAAGGAACGTCCGCAAGATCTCCTGCGGCTGGCACTGCTGGACCTACGAACTGGACGGCCGGCTCAACAGCACTCCGCTGATCGCCGGCCCGCGCACCACCGGCCACGAAGACTTCGACCGCGCCCAGCTCGGCCTGATCGAAGTGCGCTCTGCCGTCTGGAACGACATCGTGTTCGTCAACATCGACGGCAAGGCCCGCTCCTTCGAGGATTTCTCGGCCAGGCTGACGCAGCTCTTCGCCCGCTACGAACCCGCCGGGTACGACCTGGCCCACCCTTCGGGCGGCACGGAAGAGGCCGGGCTGGACATCAACTGGAAGCTCTATCACGAAGGCGGGCTGGAGGGCTACCACATCCCCTTCGTCCATCCGGCGCTGTCGCAGCCGGCCATGTACAAGACGGAGAGCGACGACGACGTGTTCACCAGCGTCACCGCCGGCGTGCCCAAATACACCCGCCTCGGCACGCTGGCCGGGCTGGCGGCCGACGCGCTCGGGCTGAACCCGGCGGCGGCGGCGGCCATCGCCCGCGGCGAGGATCCGCCGTACACGATCTGCTTCGTGACGCCCACGGTCATCGTGGCCGCCTGGCCAGAGGCGTTCATCACGACGCTGCTGCGCCCGGTTTCGGCCACGCGCACGACGGTGCGCCGCAAGATGTACTTCATCGGCCCGGGCGCGACCTCGACGCAGGCCGCGCCGGCCCGGCAACGCAACGTCGACATCTGGGAGCAGGTCACAAGCGAAGACGCCGCCTATTCGATGGGGGTGCAGAGCCTGAGCGCGCAGCGGCAGGAGATCGGAATGTCGACGCGGTTCTCGCCCTATTGGGAAGACGCCGTGCATCACTTCCAGCAGATCATCGCCCGGCGCGCCTACGGCGCGGCGGCGGCTGCCTGAATTTCGATCAATGGTGTATGTGGAAATGCGCAATCCGGAAGAAAACTATCCTTTCGATCACTGGTGGGTGATCGCGACCAGCGAAGAACTGGGACAAGGGCAATTGTTGCCGCGCAAGGTGCTGGGCATGGACGTGGTCCTGTTCCGCCAGGACGACGGGACGGCGGCGGCGCTGGTCGACCGCTGTTCCCACCGGGGGTTGCCGCTGTCCATGGGCGCACTCGAAGGCAACAGGATCACCTGCGGCTACCATGGCTTCCAGTTCGATCCCACGGGAACGCTGGTGGCCGTCCCCACCCAGCCGAACTGCCCGCGCAAGGGATCGGTGCGCGCCTTTCCCGTCGTCGACAAGGCCCCCTACATCTGGATCTGGACAGGCGATCCCGCCCTGGCGAACGCGGACGACGTGCCGGTCTACCCATGGCTGCGCGAGCCGGGCTGGGCCTGGGCCACGGAACGCATCCACGTGGCGGCCAATTACATGCTGCTCAAGGAGAACGTGCTCGACCTCACGCATTTTCCGTTCGCGCACAAGTCCACGCTGGGAGCGATCGACTCCTATGCGAACTATTCGCCGCCGCCGGTGCTGGGCGATGACCGCGTCTGTTATCGCAACGAATTCCTGAACCAGCCGCTTTCGCCGGTCTACAACGACGATCTGGGCCTGGGCGACCGCCTGACCGATCGCGTCGACGAGGGGGTGTCGGTCTCGCCAGCGGTGCACATCGCCAAGGTCAGCATCCGCATCAAGGAACCGCGGCCGGGCGAGAAGGCCGAGTACGCCTTCATGTTCCACCACATGACGACGCCGGAAACGCCACGCTCGCATCACTACTGGTGGGCGATGGCCCGCGACTACGCGGTCAACGACAAGGCCGCGGCCTATTTCAAAAGCATTGCCCACGTCGCCTTCGCGGAAGACAAGGTGATCCTGGAAGCGATCCAGAAGCGCAATGACGAAGCGGGCCCGGGGGCGAACCTGCAGGAAGTCAGCGTGGTCGCCGACCGTGCCGGCCTGATGGCCAGGCGGCAGCTGCAGGCGCTGCTGGATGCGGAAGACAGGCGCCGCGCCGGCGGGACGGTGTAGACGCCCGGCCAGAGCCATCGCAGGCGCCGCAAGAAGAGAACTGGCGGAAGCGGTGAGATTCGAACTCACGGACGGTTGCCCGTCGCTGGTTTTCAAGACCAGTGCCTTAAACCACTCGGCCACGCTTCCCGCGATCGCTCCGGCGCCAGGCATTTGCCGGCGCCGCCCGGGCGGGGGTCGACATCATAGTCGATTTACCCCCTTCCGCGCACCGCCCTACCCCACCATCGGCGGCGCGCCGAACACCCACAGGACGCCGCGCAGCGCCCAGTACAGCGCCGCCGCGGCCGCCAGCACCGCCACCAGCAGGCCCAGCGCCGGCGCCAGCCGCGCCGGGCGCCAGCGGCCGGCGGCCACGCGCCAGCCGATGCCAGTCAGCGCGGTGGCGTACAGCAGGCAGGCAATATTCAGGATGGCGCCGCGCGCCAGCGCGAACCCCAGCATGAAGGTAGCCGTGCCGAGAATGAACGACGGCAGGCCGACCACGTAGCCCACGGCGCGGGAAATCGTCAGCGGGCCTACCGCCCATTGGTCGGTGCTGCGGTCGTTCATGCGGGTGGGGAATCGACGCGGAGGCCGCCATCATAGAGCATGCCGCGAAGGCCGGCCCCACCCCGATGCGGCCCGCGGCACGCCGGTATCTGATCTAATGGGCGCCGACGGCGCGGCGGCCTGTTGCCGCAGCTGCGCAGCAACAGGAACTTGTCTCAGCATGCAGAACGCCCCTCCGCGCAACAAATGGCGCGTCCACGGCGAGGTCACGTCGCGGCGCGAAGCGATCCAGCGCACGATCACGGTCACGCTGCTGGTCATCATCGTGGCCGACCTGGTCGACCTGTGCGTGAACCTGATCTACGCGCCGTACCAGATCGTCCGCTCGGCCATCCAGACCACGCTGCTGTCGGGCGTGCTCAGCGCCTACGTGGTCTACAACGCCGCGATGGGCAATTACCGGGTGTACCAGATGAAGAACCACCTGGCCGAGCTGAACCGGCTGGATCCGCATACCGGGCTGCTGAACCGCCGCACTTTCATCGAGATCGCCGAGACGGTGTCGTCGTCGCCCGAATCGCATGTGCTGATGCTGGTGGACGTGGACGCCTTCAAGAAAATCAACGATACCTACGGCCACCCGGCCGGGGACCATGTCATCTCGGAATTGGCGGCGCTGATGAAAAGCGTGTTCGGGCCGCCGGCGGTGGTGGCGCGGCTGGGCGGCGAGGAATTCTCGGCGCTGCTGGTGCCGGCCCGCATCGACGATGCGCAGGCCATGGCCGGCACCTTCCTGCGAAGGCTGGCGGCGACGGATTTCTCGACCGACGGGCACGCGCTCAGGATCACCGTGAGCGTGGGGCTGGCGGAGTTCCTGCCGGGGCTGAGCTTTGCCGAAATCTACGCGCGGGCCGACCGGGCGATGTACGCGTCGAAGGCCGCCGGCGGCGGCCGCATCACGGTCTTTTCGCCGCCGGTGGCCGGGTAGCGCCGGCCGCGCCCTGCTCCCCATCGAAGCGCGGCACCGCATCGAGCAGGCTGCGCGTGTAGGCATCCTGCGGATGCGCCAGCACCTGCCGGGCAGGGCCCGCTTCGACGATGCGCCCTGCCTTCATCACGGCCACGTCGTCGGCCAGGTATTCGACCACGCCGAAGTTGTGGGTGATGAACAGGTAGGCGATGCCGAGCTCGCGCTGCAGGGTATGCAGCAGGTTCAGGATCTGCGCCTGCACCGAAACGTCCAGCGCGGAGGTGGGTTCGTCGCACACCATCAGGCGCGGCTCGACGGCCAGCGCGCGGGCGATGGCGATGCGCTGGCGCTGGCCGCCGGAGAATTCGTGCGGGTAGCGGTCCAGCGCGTCGCCGCGCAGGCCGACCTGGTCTAGCAAGCCGGCGATCTTTAATGCGCGGGCGGCGCGGTCCATGCCGGGGCGCAGCGACAGCAGGCCCTCGTCGAGGATTTCGCCCACGCGCATGCGCGGGTTCAGCGAGGCATAGGGGTCCTGGAAGATGATCTGGATTTCCCGGCGCAGCTTTTTCAGCGCGCCGCGACCGGCCGTGAGCAGGTCGCGGCCGTCGAGCGCGGCGCGGCCGCCGATCCGCGCGGTGTCGTCGAGCAGGCGCAGCAGGGCCTTGCCGGTGGTCGTCTTGCCGCAGCCGGATTCGCCCACCAGGGCCAGCGTGCGGCCGGGCTGGAGCGAGAAGGTGATGCCGTCGACCGCCTTGACCCAGCCGGCCGTATGCCTGAGCAGGCCTTTGCGGATCGGGAAATGCACCGAAAGGTCGCGTACCTCCAGCAGCGGCGCCGCCGACGGACCGGCCACGGACGCGGGCATGGCCGCGGCCCCCGGCCCCGCGTTGTGCGCCGCTGCGACGACGTCGTCGCCTGCGCCGGGGGTCTCTGCCTCGCCGGCCCCAAGCCTTTCACCCTCGCCCGCCGTATCGGCCTGCACCGCCCGTTCCGCCTCGATCGACGCCAGCCTGACGCAGCGCGCCAGGTGCCGGCCGGCATCGTCGGCAGGCAGCAGCGGCGGCGGCGCGGCGTCGCATTCGGCGGCGTGGGCGGGGCAGCGGTCGGCGAAGCGGCAGCCGCCGAAGCGCTGGTTCAGCGCCGGCACGCGGCCCGGGATGGCGGCCAGCCGGTGGCCGCGGCGCGCCATGCCGGGCACGGCCGCGAACAGCAGCCGCGCATAGGGATGGCGCGGGTGGGAGAAGAAAACCTCGGCCGGCGCCGATTCCACCACCTGGCCGGCATACATCAGGGCCACATGGTGCGCCATGTTGCGCACCACGCCCAGGTCGTGCGTGATCAGCAGCAGCGCCATGCCCAGTTCGCGCTGCAGCTCGGCCAGCAGCGCCAGCACCTGCGCCTGGATGGTCACGTCGAGCGCGGTGGTGGGTTCGTCGGCGATCAGCAGTTCGGGCTCGGCCGCCAGCGCGATGGCGATCATCACGCGCTGCTTCTGGCCGCCGGACAGCTGGAAGGGATAGTCGTCGATACGCCGTTCGGGCTCGGGGATGCCGACCCGGCGCAGCCAGTCGACGGCCTTGGCGCGCGCGGCGGCGCCGCGCAGCTTCGTATGCCGGACGACGGTCTCGACGATCTGGTCGCCCACCCGCATCACCGGGTTCAGGCTGGTGGAGGGCTCCTGGAAGATGATGCCGACGCGGCCGCCGCGCACGGCGCGCATGTCGCGCTCGGCCAGGCGGTTCAGGTCGGCGCCGTCGAGCCGCGTGCTGCCGCGCGCGATGCGGCCGGCGTCGGGCAGCAGGCGCAGCAGCGCCAGCGCCGTCATGCTCTTGCCGCTGCCGGACTCGCCCACCAGCGCGAAGGTCTGGCCGCGCTCGATGGTCAGGCGCAGCGCATCGACGGCGTGCACCAGGCCTTGCTCGCCGTCGATGACGACGTCGAGGTCGCGCACGTCCAGCAAGGGGCTGTCGGCAAGCGCCTGCGCGGGCGTGCCCTCCTGGCGCCGCGCGGCATTTCCGGCGAGGGAGAACGCCGCCCTTCCGGCGGCCGGACGGGGGGCGCTCATTTCGCCTCCGGGCGGACGGTGCGCGCCCAGGCCGGACGGAAGGCCCGGGCACGCGGATCGAAGGCTTCGCGGACGGCATCGGCGAACAGGTTGGCCGACAGCACCAGCGCCAGCATGAAGACGAAGGCCGACAGCAGGTTCCACCAGATCATCGGGTCGCGCGACATTTCCAGCCGCGCCAGGTTGATCATCGAACCGAAGGAATTCATGGACGGATCCACCCCCACGCCCAGGTAGGACAGCACCGCCTCGTACAGCACCAGCGTGGAGAAATCGAGCACGACGGTAATCAGCACGATGTGCATCACGTTGGGCAGCAGGTGGCGCGCCATGATGCGCGTGTGCGAGACGCCGAAGGCGCGCGCGGCCTGCACGTAGTCCAGCTCTCGCAGCTTGAGCACCTCGGCCCGCAGCAGCCGGCACAGGCTGGCCCAGCCCGTCACGCCCAGGATGATGCACAGCAGGAACAGCCGCAGGTCGGCGCGCTCGGCGCTGGTGGCGAACAGGTCGGGATTGTTGTCGATGAACACCTGCACCATCAGCACGCAGGCGGCGATCAGCAGCACGCCGGGGATCGAGGTGAGCGTGGTGTAGAGGTACTGGATCAGGTCGTCGACCCAGCCCTTGAAGTAGCCGGCCATGATGCCCAGCGACAGCGCCAGCGGCAGCGTGGCCAGCGTGGTCAGGGTGCCGATCACCAGCGCCGTGCGGAAGCTCTTGACGGTCTGCACCAGCACGTCGTTGCCGGTGCTGTCGGTTCCCATCACGTGGTAGCCGGTCGACAGCGCGGCCGCCATGCCGGCCAGCAGGCAGATCGCGGTCCAGGTCAGCAGCATGGCGCCCCAGGGTACGCGGGTGCGGCGCGCGGCGATCGCGGCCCAGGCCTGGCGCAGCGTCGCGCGGCGCCGGCGCGCCAGCAGCGCGGCCAGGATCAGGGCCGTGGCCGCGGCCGCCGCCAGACCTGCGGCCAAGCCGGCCAGCGTGCGCCGGGCGACGTCGCCGGCCCAGCGGGCGTCGGGGTCGTCGCCCAGGTGGGCGCCGCCGTGCCGCAGCCGCGGGAAGTCGCGCACCGGCTGGCCGTCCACCAGCATCGATTCCTTGGTGAACTGGCGCACCGCCAGCGGCGCGGAATAGGTCTTCTCGCGCCCTTCCACCGGCTTGGCCAGCAGCATGTCCAATACCGACTTGGTGAACGGGGCGTAGGCCGGCGCCGGCGCGGGCTGGCCGGCCGCCTGCACCGGTTCCAGCAGCGGCCGGTAGTGGATGGAATCGAGCAGCCCCACCAGCACGAACACGCCCAGCACCACCGCCGCGCACATGGCCGCGGTGTCTTGTGCCACGCGCGACCAGGTGGCGCGCAGCGTGGGCGTGCGCGCCGCATGCCAGACGTAGGCAGCCACCGCCAGCAGCAGCACCAGCAAGGCAACGTCGGTCCACAGGAAGACGAACTTGGGCATGGCGCTACCCCAGCCGCACGCGGGGGTCCGCGATGGTGTAGGAAATGTCGGCCAGGATCAGGCCGACGATGTACAGCACCGAGCCGACGAACACCATCGCGCGCACGATGGCGAAATCCTGCGCGCCGATGGCGTCCATCGTGTAGCTGCCCAGCCCCGGGATGCCGAAGAACGACTCGGCGATCAGGCTGCCCATGAACAGCAGCGGGATGGCCGAAATGGTGCCGGTCAGGATGGGCAGCATGGCGTTGCGCAGCACGTGGCGGAACAGCACGAGGCGTTCGGACAGGCCCTTGGCGCGCGCGGTACGCACGTAGTCCTTGCCGATCTCTTCCAGGAACAGCGCGCGGTAGAAGCGCGCTTCGGGGCCGAGCCGGGCGATCAGCGCCACCACCACCGGCAGCACCAGGAAGCGCGCGGCGTCGAGGCCGTCGGCATAGCCCGACAGCGGCACCAGCCGCAGCGCCTTGGAGAACAGGTACTGGCCGGCGATGATGTAGAACAGCGCCGAGATCGACAGCATCGCCACGCACAGCACCACGCCCCAGAAATCGAGGTAGGTGCCGCGGAAGAACACCAGCAGCAGCGAGAACGCCACGCTGGCGATCAGCCCGAGGATGAAGGTGGGCAGCGCCAGCGCCAGGCTGGGCCCGGCGCGCTGGCGGATCTCGTAGCCGATGTCGCGGCCGGCGTCGGAGGCGCCGAAGTCGAACACGAACAGGCGCGCCGAGCGCTCGAAAAAGATGGTGTCGGTGAAGCGCCGGGCGCCTTCGGCCTGGCGGTTGACCAGCAGCGGCTTGTCGTAGCCGCGCTCGACCTTCCATTTTTCGATCGCGTCGGCGCTGACGCGGCGGCCGCCGATGGCCAGGCGGGCCATGTCGTCGGGCGTGTTGACGGCGAAGAACAGCATGAAGGTGAACAGGTTCACGCCGATCAGGATCAGGATGCCGTACAGCACGCGGCGGACGATATAGGCGCTCATCGCGCGCCCCCCTCGGCCGCTGCCGCGACGACCGCCGTGGCACGTTCGCGCCGGCGCAGCATGCCGACGGCCGGCAGCACGGCCAGCAACAGGAGCGCCGCCAGCAGCCACACCGGCCACCAGACGGGCTGGTTCCATTCGCGGATCTTGCGCGCCCGCAGTTCGGGGTCGATCTTCAGATACTGCAGGTTGTTGCGGATCATCTGGGTCGGCTTGCCGTTGCCGACCCACTGGTGATAGGCCCCGCCCGATTTCGGGAAGTAGCCGAACATCCATGCCGCGTCGTTCTGCACGATGGCCACCATGCGTTCGATGATGCGCTCCTTCTCGGGGCCGTCGTCGAGGAATTTCATCTGCTCGAACAGGCGGTCGAACTCGGGGTTGGAATAGTTGGAGGCGTTCTCGCCGCCCGACTTGACCTTGCCGTTGGGGCCGTACAGCAGGAACAGGAAGTTCTCGGCGTCGGGGTAGTCGGCATTCCAGCCCCACATGAACAATTGCGCCGAGCCGCGCCGCATCTTGTCCTGGAAGCGGTTGTAGTCGGTCGAGCGGATGTCGAGCTGGATGCCTAGCTTGGCGAACTGCCGCGCCATCCAGTCGAACTGCGAGCGCGCCGCCGGCGACACGCCGCCCATCGCGTCGTAGTTGATGACCAGCGGCTGGCCGGTGGCGGCGTTGCGGCCGCCGGGGTAGCCGGCCTCGGCCAGCAGGCGCCTGGCCACATCGAGCGGCTTGCGGGTCACGTCCTTGCCGTGGATGTCGTAGACGACGGGATTGGCGCCCTCGGGCGGCTCGCGGTAGCCCAGCAGGCCCGGCGGCAGCGGGCCGTACGCCACCTGCGCCTGGCTGTTCTCGAACACCGTCACGTATTCTTCCCAGTCGACCGCGATGCTGATGGCCTGGCGCAGCTTGCGGTTCTTTTCCTGCTGCTCGGGCGTGTCGCCCTGCCCCACCACCGGGTCGAGCCAGTTGAAGCCCATGTACCAGTTCTGGGTTTCGACGGTGGTGGGCAGCCTGATGCCGCGGTCGGCGAACAGCCGGGCCTTTTCCTTGGAGTCGTTGATCGCCACCAGGTAGGCCACGCCGTATTCGCCGCGCTCCACCTGAGGCACGTCGTAGTAGCCCTGCAGGAACTTGCCTTGCAGCGGCACGCTTTCCTTCTCGATGTTGAAGACGATGCGGTCGATGAACGGCGTCGTCTTGCCGCAGTCGTCCAGCAGGCCGTTGCGGCGGTCTTCGTCCGAGCCCTCGCAGGGATAGGGCTCGCCGCGGAAATTGGGATTGCGGCTGAGCACGTGGCGGCGGTTGGCCAGGTATTCGGTCAGCATGTAGGGACCGGTGCCGACCGGCCAGTAGTTCAGCGTGAGGTTGCGTTCGGCCATGCCGGGCTGGCTGTAGAAGGCGTCGGCCTCCCAGGGGATGGGGGCGAAGAAAGTCATCGCCAGCCAGTACTTGAACTGCGGGTACTTGCCCTTGATGCGGATGCGCAGCGTGTGCGGGTCGACCGCCTCGGCGCCTTCGAAGGCATATTTGCGCAGGTCGAGCCAGGGCAGGTCGCGGTCGGTCGGGTCCAGGCCCTTGCGCAGTTCCCGGTCGGCGGCGCGGATGCGTTCGCCGTATTCCTTGAGGCCGACGATGTAGTCGGCCATGTGGGCGAAGATGGGCGACACCACGCGCGTGGTGGCCAGGCGGCGGATGGCGTAGACGTAGTCGTCGGCCGTGAGTTCGCGGGTGCCGGTGTGCGGGAAATCGGTGACCGCGTATTTGCCTTCGAGGTCGGCCGGCGCCAGGTGGTGGTACAGGTAATGGCCGGCGGCGTCGCGCGCGAAGGCCGGATGCGGCTGGTACAGGATGCCGGGCTTGATCGGGATGTCGTACACGCTCTGGGCCACCTGCTCGCCCGGGGCGTCGGCCGGCAGCGGGCGGCCCTGGCCGTCCAGGTAGACGGGGTCGGCCACGCGCTGCGCGGCGCGCGGGGTCAGCTGATAGGGGCGCTTGAGGTAGTCGTAGCCGTACGGCGGCTCGTAGATCTGGTAGGTGTACGGCGTTTCGTCGACCGAATACGAACTGGTGGGGTCCAGGTACTTGGGCGAGCGCTGGGTGAACGCGGTGTACAGCGTGTTCTGGCGTTCGGCGCCGGCCGCGTAGGGGCTGTTGAGCGGCGTGCCGCCCGGCCCCCCGGGGGAACAGGCGGCCAGCGCCGCCGCCAGCAGGACGGCCACGGCCCCTGCCGCCGCCCGCCCCGGCCGCCGCCACGCCCCGCCCGCGCGACCTCCCCCATCCTTCGCGCGCATCAGGCGCATCGAGCTCTCCCGCATGAGTTCCTCGTTCCTCGCGGCAGGATAGCAAAAACTTCATTCGGAGCAACAGCGGCATGGCGCGCCGGAGGGCGGCGCGCGGCGCCCCGGGGCCTGGCCGCCGCGTTAGAAAACCGTTCAATTGCGTCGGATTGTGTGAAGCACTGACGGCCTCGCGCAAGCCCAAGGACAATAAAGAAATTACAAGTTCCTGCCGCCGGCGGTCCCCAGCCATGAAGCTTCCCCCGCTCGTCGACCGGCTGCTCCACTGGGCCCCGATCGCGCTGATGATCGCGGCCGCGGAGCGCTGGTCCGCCCATCGGTCCTCCAGCAAGGGCGCCGCGCTTGCGCTCTACATGGTGTTTTCGCTGGCCCCCATGCTGTTGCTGGTCATCGCCGTGGCCGGGGCGTTCTTCGGCGAGGATGCCGTGCGCGCCCAGCTCGTGGACCAGATCGGCGGGCTGACCGGCCGCCAGGGCGCGGAGGTCATCCAGACGGTGCTGGCCAGCGCCAAGGAATCCGAACAGGGCTGGATCGCGGCCGTGATCTCCGTCGTGTTGCTGATCTTCAGCGCGACGACGGCGTTCGCCGAACTGACCGACAGCCTGGACGAACTGTGGGAGGCCCCCCGGCGCGAGAGCTCCGGCGTCATGTCGCTGCTGCGCAGCCGCCTGCTGTCGTTCGGCCTGGTGCTGGTGCTGGCGCTGTTCCTGCTGATCTCGCTGGCGGTCAACGCCGGGCTGGCGGCGCTGCAAAGCTATTGGACCCGCTACTGGATGGAATCGGCGTTCTCGCTGATCGCGCTGGTGGTGTCCAACGTGTTTTCGTTCTCGGTGGTGGTGGCGCTGTTCGCGGTCGTCTACAAAATGCTTCCCTCGGTGCGCATCGCCTGGCGCGACGTGATACCGGGCGCCATCGTCACGGCGGTGCTGTTCCTGGTCGGCAAGGTCATGATCGGCCTCTATCTGAGCGGCGGCAGCGTCTCGTCGTCGTACGGCGCGGCCGGTTCGGTGGTTGCGCTGATCCTGTGGATCTACTACTCCGCGCAGATTTTCTTCTACGGCGCGGCCTTCACCCGCCAATACGCCGAGACCCACGGCAGCATGCGGCCGTCCCGCCAGGCCGCGGCAGCCCCGGAGCAAGACCGATGAACGCGCTGCACCCCTATATCCGCTTCCTGGGCGGCCTGCCCCACTTCGAAGTCGACCACCGGCACGGCACGGCGGTCGAACTGCGCACCGGCGCGGTCGTCAGCAAGTACGACGGCCAGGCCCCGCACCACCAGCATTGCCTGGCGGTGCGCTGGCCGGGCCAGGCGCAAGACCAGGCACTGCTGGTTTCGGCCACCAAGTACGTGCCGCTGCAGGTAAGCGAGGCCATCAAGCTGGGCGCGCCGCGCGCCGAATTGCTGGAGGCCGGCCGGCGCATCTTCACGGAGGCGGGCGAAGCGCGTTGAGACCGGGCGCGACGGTAGGCCGCAAACGCTTCGCGCCGTCCCGGCGGGCGCCGGATACGGCGTGCCCGGCGCCCCGAAGCGTTCAGTTACGTCCGCTGCGCCGGGCGGCCTGGAGCGGGTTCTAAAATCCCTCGGCCTGACGGACTCCGGCGCCGCCGCCCCACCGCGGGCGTCCGCCGCCACCGGTCCAACGCCGTCCGAACCGCCATGCCCCATCGCTTACTGACCGCATTACCGCTTTATCTGATCGTTGCCCTGATGACGGGCGGCATTTTCGCGCTCGACATGATGGCGCCGCCGGGCTATGCCGCATGGGTACTGTATGTCGCGCCGGTTGCCGTCTGCCTGCTGGCGCGCGAACCGGCGGCGCCATTCGTGGCTGCTACCTGCGGCACGCTGCTGCTGGCCGCCGCCTACGCGCTGTCGCTGCCGGCGGAATCGGCCGGAACGATCGTGGCCGCCGTCAACCGCTGCATTGGCGTGCTCATGTTGTGGGCGCTGGCCTGGATGGCCTACTCGCACATCCGCTCGGCGGCCGCATTGCGGCGCCATGCGTGGATCCAGCAGGGGCACGTCGAACTGGCCAAGGGCCTGCGCGGCGAACTCGGCGCCGGCGAGATCGCCGCGCAGGCCTTGCAGATCATCGTGCGCCACCTGGGCGCGGGCGTAGGGGCGTTCTACAGTCTCGACCAGGGCGTGCTGCGGCGAATCGGCGGCTGGGCGCTGCCCGAAGAAACCGGTCCGTCCGAATTGCGCGTGGGCCACGGCATGCTGGGCCAGGCCGTGCTGGAGCAGCGCACGCTGGCCCTGACCGGTCTGCCGCCCGATTATCTGCAGGTGGCGTCGTCGCTGGGCCATGCGGCGCCGTCGGCCGTGGTCGCCACGCCGCTGTCGGCCGGCGGCCAGGTGGTGGGCGCAATGGAACTGGGCTTCGTCGGCAAGACCTCGCTGGAAGACGAGACCGAAGTGCTGGGCGTGGCGGCCGATATCATCGGCTCCACGCTGCGCTCGGCGCTGTATCGCGGCCGGCTCGAGGAACTGCTGGGGGAAACCCAGCGCCAGAGCGAGGCGCTGCAGGTACAACAGGAAGAACTGCGGGTGTCGAACGAGGAGCTGGAAGAACGCAGCCGCGCGCTGATGGACACCCAGGCGCGGCTGGAAACCCAGCAGGCCGAACTGGAACAGACCAATGCCCGGCTGGAAGAACACACGCAAGACCTGGAACGCCAGAAGCGCGGCCTGCTGACCGCGCAGCGGCGGCTGGCCGAAAGCGCCGCGGCGCTGGAACGGGCCAGCCAGTACAAATCGGAATTCCTGGCCAATATGTCGCACGAGCTGCGCACGCCGCTCAACAGCTCGCTGATCCTGGCCAAGCTGCTGGCCGATAACCGCGAAGGCACGCTGACGCCGGAGCAGGTGCGCTACGCCCGCACCATCCATTCGTCCAATACCGACCTGCTGCTGTTGATCAACGACATCCTTGACCTATCGAAAGTCGAGGCCGGGCAGGTCACCATCGTCCCTGAACCGATCGAGCTGTCGACCGTGCTGGCCTCGATGCGGCAATCGTTCGCGCCGGTGGCCGAGCAGAAAGGACTGGACTTGCGCATCGAAACCGCCGCCGGGGCGCCGCAGACGCTGGTGACCGACGGCCAGCGCCTGCAGCAAATCCTGCGCAACCTGCTGTCCAACGCCTTCAAGTTCACCGAACGCGGCCAGGTGGCGCTGCGCGCGGCGGCGGCCGCCCCGGGGCGCGTGCGCTTCGACGTGGTCGATTCGGGCATCGGCATCGAAGCCTCGCAGCTGGAAGTGATCTTCGAGGCCTTCCGCCAGGCCGACGGCACTACCAGCCGCAAGTACGGCGGCAGCGGGCTCGGGCTGTCGATCTCGCGCCAGCTTGCTCACCTGCTGGGCGGCGACATCACGGTCGCCAGCGAACCGGGCGCCGGCAGTACCTTCTCGCTTGAGATAGCCGAGCGCCTGGAGCCCGCCGAAAGCGCCCGGGCAGACGACGAACCCGCCGCGCCGGCGGACCTCGCCACGGCACGCGCGTCGGCCAGCCTCTGGCCCGGACATGCCGGATCCGCCGGCGCCGGGACGGCTGGCGAGGCAGCCCCCGCTTTCGCCTCGCCGGCCCCGGCCTACGAGGCGCCCGCGTCTTCCGGTGTCTCCTCCGAGGTGCCGATCCCCCCTTCCACCCTCCGGCGCCCCGCCGCCGGCATCGACGACGATCGCGACCACCGCACCCGCGGCGTCCGGCTGATCCTGGTGGTGGAGGACGACGAAACCTTCGCCGGCATCCTGTACGACCTCGCCCACGAACTGGATTTCGACTGCATCCACGCGGCCACCGCGGCCGACGGCCTCGCCCTGGCGCACGACTACCAGCCCTACGGCATCCTGCTCGACGTGGAGCTGCCCGACGACTCCGGCCTGACGGTGCTGGACCGCCTGAAGCGCGACCCGGCCACCCGCCACATCCCGGTCCACGTGGTGTCGGTGGCCGACCATACCGAAGCCGCGCTGTTCATGGGCGCAATCGGCTACACCCTCAAGCCGACCGCGCGCGATCAGCTGGCCGAAGCCATCCGCTCGCTCGAGGCCCGGCTCAAGCAGCGCGTGCGCCGCATCCTGGTGATCGAGGACGACCCGGCGCTGCGCGAGAACATCAGCCTGCTGCTGCAGGCGCCCGGCGTCGAGCTGGAGGGCGCCGGCACCGTGGCCGACGCGCTGCGCCACCTGGCGGCGAACGAATTCGACTGCGTGGTGCTCGACCTGGTGCTGCCCGACGGCACCGGCTACCAGTTGCTGGAAAAGATGGCCGGCGACGACCAGCATACCTTCCCGCCGGTCATCGTCTACACCGGCCGCTCGCTGACCCCGGAAGAAGAGCAGCGCCTGCGCCGCTATTCGAAGTCCATCATCATCAAGGGCGCCCGCTCGCCAGAACGCCTGCTCGACGAGGTCACCCTGTTCCTGCACAGCGTGGAATCCGAACTGCCGGCCGACAAGCAGCGCATGCTGAAAGAGGCGCGCCAGCGCGACGCCGCGTTCGAGGGCCGGCGCATCCTGCTGGCCGAAGACGACGTGCGCAACATCTTCGCGCTGTCGCAGGTGATCGAACCGCTGGGCGCGCAGCTGGAAATCGCGCGCAACGGCCTGGAGGCGCTCAACGTGCTGGCGCACGACACGCCCATCGACCTAGTGCTGATGGATATCATGATGCCCGAGATGGACGGCCTGACGGCCATCCGCGAGATCCGCCGGAAAGAGCAGTTCGCCCACCTGCCGATCATCGCGCTCACCGCCAAGGCCATGCCGACCGACCGCCAGCGCTGCCTGGACGCCGGCGCCAACGACTATATTTCCAAGCCGCTGGACATCGACAGGCTGCTGTCGCTGTGCCGTGTCTGGCTGCCCCAGTGACCCGCCATGCCACATCCCGATTTCGAACTGGAACTCCGGCTGCTGCTCGAGGCGATCTACGCCAGGTACCAGCACGATTTCAGGCAATACTCGCAGTCGTCGCTGAGGCGCCGGCTGACGCAGGCCATGACGGCATTCAAGTGCCGTTCGCTGTCGCAGCTGCAGGACCGCGTTCTGCACGAGCCCGAGGTCTTCCCGCAGCTGCTGCAATACCTGACGGTGCAGGTGAGCGAGATGTTCCGCGATCCCGGCTACTTCCGGGCGCTGCGCGAACAGGTGGTGCCCATCCTGCACACCTATCCGTCGGTCAAGGTGTGGGTGGCCGGCTGCAGTTCGGGCGAGGAGCTGTGGTCGCTGGCGATCGTGATGGAAGAGGAAGGGCTGGCGGGCCGCGTGCTGTTCTACGCCACCGACATCAACCCGGAGGCGCTGCGCGCCGCCGAGGCCGGCATCTACCCGGCCGAACGCATCGCCGGCTTCAGCCGCAACTACATCGCGGCCGGCGGCAAGCGCTCGTTGTCGGACTACTACCATGCGGCCTACGGCGCGGCGTCGTTCTCGCGCTCGCTCAAGCAGCAGGTGGTGTTCGCCAACCACAGCCTGGCCACCGACAGCGTGTTTTCCGAAGTGCACCTGGTGTCGTGCCGCAACGTGCTGATCTATTTCAACCACGCGCTGCAGAACCGTGCCGTCACGCTGTTCCGCGATGCGTTGGTGCGGCGCGGCTTCCTGGGGCTGGGTAGCAAGGAAAGCCTGCGCTACGGGCCGTGCAGCGCGGATTTCGATGATTTCGTCGCCACGCAGAAAATCTACCAGAAGCGCTGATGATGAACGATGCCCCACTACCCTTGTCCGCAGCCCTCGGCATCGATGCCGTCGTGATCGGCGCATCGGCCGGCGGCATCGAAGCCCTGGGCACGCTGCTGCCGGCGCTGCCGGCCGATTTCGCGCCGCCGGTGCTGGTCGTGCAGCACATCGTGCCAGACCACGCCAGCCTGCTGGCCGAGCTGTTCGCCGACCGCTGCGCCGTCCGGGTCGAGGAAGCCAGCGACAAGCGGGAGATCGCCGGGGGTTGCATCTATTTCGCGCCGCCGGATTATCATCTGCAAGTGGAGCCCGACCGGACCCTGGCGCTGTCGGTGGACGACGCGGTGAATTTTTCCCGCCCGTCGATCGACGTGCTGTTCGAATCGGCCGCCTGGACGTACGGCCCCAGGCTGCTGGGCATCCTGCTGACCGGCGCCAGCCCCGACGGCGCCGCCGGCCTGCTGGCGATCCGCCAGGCGGGCGGCCGCACCTGGGTTCAGGACCCGGCCACGGCCGCCATGGACATCATGCCGCTCGCCGCCATCGGGCTGGGCGCCGCGCAAGAGATCCTGACGCTTTCCATCATGGCGCGGCGCCTGGGCCGCGCGCCGCATTCCGTCGAAGACCCGCCGGCCCGGCCGGATCCGTGGAGAACGTGATGTCCCGCACCGTCAAAATCCTGGTTGTCGACGATATCGAGCAGAACATCGTGGCGCTGGAAGCGCTGGTGGCGCGTCCCGGCATCGAATTGCTCAAGGCCTATTCCGGCTCGCATGCGCTGGAGCTGCTGCTCGACAACGACGTGGCGCTGGCTCTGGTGGACGTGCAGATGCCCGGCATGGATGGCTTCGAGCTGGCCGAGCTGATGCGCGGCAGCGCGCGCACCCGCAACGTGCCGATCATCTTCCTGACCGCCACCGACCGCAACACCCACCGCACCTTCCGCGGCTACGAGGCGGGCGCGGTGGATTTCCTCTACAAACCCTTCGATCCGCACATCCTGCGCAGCAAGATCGAAGTGTTCGTACAGCTGCAGCAGCAGAAGCTGCAGATGGCCGAGCAGGTCGACGCCATGACCCAGCTGCTGCGCACCAACGAAATGTTCATCGCCGTGCTCGGGCACGACCTGCGCAACCCGCTGGCGGCGGTGATCAATACCGCCGAGGTGCTGCTGCACACCAGCACCGACGCCAAGGTCAACACCGCCGCCATGCGGATCCGCAACAGCAGCGGCCGCATGTCGCGCATGGTGGACCAGTTGCTCGACATCGCCCGCATGCGCAGCGGCCGGCTCGAACTGGCGCCCTCGACGCTGGACCTGGCCGCGCTGTGCCGGGCCATCGTCGACGAATTCCAGCCGCTGGGCGAGCAGGACCGCGTGACGGTCCAGGCCACCGGCGACACCTCGGGCACCTGGGACGGCGACCGGCTGTCGCAGGTCATGTCCAACCTGGTGGGCAACGCGCTGCAGCACGGCAGCCCCGAGCATCCGGTGGAGGTGGCCGTGGATGGCAGCGCGGCCGACGAGGTGGCGGTGCGCGTGCGCAATGCCGGCACCATCGCGCCCGAGATCCGCGACCGCCTGTTCCAGCCTTTCCATGCCGGGCAGACGCGGCGCGACGCCAACAGCGGGCTGGGCCTGGGGCTGTACATCGCCAAGGAGCTGGTGCGCAGCCACGCCGGCGACATGGAGGTGTACAGCGTCGACGACGGCTATACCGAGTTCCGCCTGCGGCTGCCGCGGCGCGCGGCGCTGCGCCGCACGCCGGTCAGCCTGCAGGACGACCGCCAGTGGGTGTTTTGATGCCCTTGGCCGCCCAGGCGCCTGAACGGCGCCCGGACGGCCGTCCCCCTGGGGCACGCGGCCGGCTTGGGAACGGCCCGGCGCCGGCCTAGGGAGCCGCGGCGGGCGCCGGGGCTGGCGGCCGCCGCGCATAGACCCAGGCGAGCAGGTCGCGCGCGTTCATCGGATGCGCGAAGTAGCGGCCCTGGCCGCGGATCTGCCCGCCCATGGCGCGGAAGTACTCGGCCTGACCCGCGGTTTCGATGCCCTCCACCACCACGTCCAGGTTCAGCGCGCGGGCCATTTCGACGATCTGCGGCACGATGGACGGCGCCTCGGCGCCGGGGCGCACCGTGCGCGTGAAGGAGCGGTCGATCTTCAGCGCGTCGACGTTCAGCTCGTTCAGGTACGACAGGCTGGAGTAGCCGGTGCCGAAATCGTCTATATAGACGCGGTGGCCGGCCTGCCGCAGCCGCGCGATGGCGTCGACCGCCACCGCGCGCTCCGCCGTCGAACGCTCGGTCAGTTCCAGCCCGATCTGGCCCGGCGGCACGCGCGCCGCCCGCAGGTTGCGCCGCAGCTCGTCCAGCAGCCACGATTCGGTGATGTCGCTGGGCGCGACGTTCACATTGATCCGGAAACCCGGCACGCGTTGCAGCATGGCGCCCAGCTCCCCAAGCGCGTCGCGCAGCACGAAACGGGTGATTTCGCCGATGAAGCCGCGGTCTTCGGCCACCTTGACGAACACCTCGGCCGAAATCGGCAACCCCTGCTCATTGCGCCACCGCACCAGCGCCTCGGCGCCCACGGCGGCGCCGCTGTGCAGATCGACGATCGGCTGGTAGACCACCGTCAGCCCGCCCTGCCGGATGGCCCGCCGCAGGCGCCGCTCCAGCGGCTGCTGGCGGCCCCACAGCATCACCCCCAGCTGTACCGCCGCCAGGGCCAGCGCGCCGCCGAGCACGCCGAACAGCCAGAACGCGGTGTGCGCTCGCGCCAGCGCCTCGGCCACGGAGATCCGCGTGACGGCGCACAGCGCCACCTGCGGCGAGCACGCCGAGCGGTACAGGAATCCGCCGGCGTTCAGCGCGCCGCCCTGCAGTACGGCAGAGGCCGGCAGGTCGAGCTCGTCGCCCCAGCCGCGCACGATGCGGCCGGCGTCGCGGTCGGCCACCGCGACCGTATAGCCGAACGGCGCAGGCACCACGCCGCCGTAGATGTCCGTGCCCATGACCACGCTGGCGTTGCCGGACTGGATCACGGTGGCCTGCAACTGCGGCGCCATGGCCAGGGAAATGCCGGAGTGGATCCGCAGGCCGGCCGGGCCGGTCAGGCTGGGCGGCGGCAGCGCCAGCGGCGCCGGCAGCCGGCCCAGCGTGCCCGAACACGCCAGCATGCCTTCGCGCAGGCGGCCGACGCCCTTGATGTAGCGGGAACGGAAGGCCAGTGCGCGCAGCCGGGCGATGTCGGCATCGGAGCAGAACGGCACCGGCGAGGCGTTGGCCTCGCGCAGCACGCGCTGCGTTTCGGCGGCGGCCTCTTCGCCCAGGCGCAGCAGCTGCGTGGCGTAGCGGCCGAGATCGAGCTGCGCCTGCCACAGCACCGCGGTGCGGCACAGCAGCAGCCCCAGCGCGATGCCGACGGCCATGCAGGCGAATTTCGCGGCCGAGGCCGCAAAAATCTGGCGTAGCGGGCGTCGCATGGCCGTTTCGAGTCGTCTCGCGCTTTTTGTCCACCCGGAGAATACCAAAGCCCAGTGGTTGGACCCAGCCCCTGGCAGCCTGCGGCTGCTCCCCCTCAAGAGGCCGGCGCTGGCGGACCGGCGGAGCCGGATCCGCGGCGCGCTGGGTGGGCCGGGCTTATTTCCACAGGTTGCGCAGCAGGGCGGCGACGTCTACCCGGGGGGCGGCCGGATGTGGAGCGGGAGTGGCTGCTTGCTGCGGGGGCGTGGGCAGGCGGTCGAACAGGGTGGCGATGCGGTCCGTCAGGAAGCGGCTGCGGGCGGCGTAGACATGGCGGTCGCCCAGGCCGGTCTGCTGGTGGACGTAGAAGCGCTGGGGCACGATCAAATGCAGGCGGTCGCGCGCGCGGGTCATTGCCACGTACAGGAGGCGGCGTTCTTCTTCGATCTCGGCCGCGGTGCCGGTGCTCATGTCGGACGGAATGCAGCCGTCGACCACGTTGAGCACGTATACGGCCTTCCACTCCTGGCCCTTGGCCGAATGGATGGTCGACAGGATCAGGTAGTCTTCGTCGCGCAGCGGCACGCCGGATTCGGCGCTGGTGGCGTCTGGCGGGTCGAGCGTGAGTTCGGCCAGGAATTGTTCGCGCGAACCGTAGCCGGCGGCGATGCGCGCCAGCTGGTCGAGGTCGGCGCGGCGCGCGGCAGCGTCGTCGTGCAGGCGTTCCAGGTGAGGCAGATACCAGCGCACGGCCAGTTCGACGTCGGCCGGCCAGCGCGCGTTCTCGCACAGCGTGCGGTAGGCCTCGGCCAGGCCGGCCCATTCGCTGCGCGCCGCCGACGGCGGCACGAATTCCAGCAGCGCCGACAGCGGCCGCGGACAGGCCGCCATCGCATCCAGCAGGCGGCCCGCGGTGGCCGGGCCGATGCCGGGCACCAGCTGCGCGACGCGGAAGCCCGCCAGCCGCCCGCGCGGATTCTGCGCCCAGCGCAGCACGGACAGCACATCCTTGATGTGCGAGGCTTCCAGGAATTTGAGGCCGCCGTACTTGACGAAGGGAATGTTGCGGCGCGCCAGCTCGAGCTCCAGGGGGGCGCTGTGACTGGCGCTGCGGAACAGCACCGCCTGCGATTTCAGCGTCAGCCCCTCTTCGCGGTTGCGCAGCACGTTGTCGGCCACCCAGCGGGCCTGGCCGGCTTCGTCGGACACGGTGACCAGCGCCGGCCGGCGCGACGATTCGCGGTCGGTCCATAGCTCCTTGGCGTAGCGCTCCGCCGATTCGCCGATCACGGCGTTGGAGGCGTCGAGGATGGGCTGGGTGGAGCGGTAATTGCGCTCCAGCGTGACGACCCGCGCCGGCTTCGGGAACTGGCCGGGGAAATCGAGGATGTTGCGCACGGTGGCGGCGCGGAAGGAATAGATGGACTGGGCGTCGTCGCCCACCACCGTCAGGCCGCTGCCGTCCGGCTTCATGCCCAGCAGGATGGCCGCCTGCAAGCGGTTGGTGTCCTGGTATTCGTCGACCAGCACGTGGTCGAAGCGCGCGCCCAGCTCGGCGGCCAGCGCCGGGTCGCGCAGCATGCCTTCCCAGTACAGCAGCAGGTCGTCGTAATCCAGCAGGTGCTGTGCCTGCTTGGCCGCCACGTAGGCGCCGAACAGCCGCTTCAATTGGGCCTCCCAGGCGGCGCACCACGGGAAGGCCGCGCGCAGCACCTGGTCGAGCGGCTGGCAACCGTTGACCACGCGCGAATAGATCGCCAGGCAGGTGCTCTTGAGCGGAAAGCGCGATTCGGTGGACGACAGCCCGAGCTCGTGCCGCACGATGCCCATCAGGTCTTCCGAATCGCCGCGGTCGTGGATGGTGAAATCCTCGGCCAGGCCGATGCGGTCGCCGTGCTCGCGCAGCAGCCGGGCGCCGATGCCGTGGAAGGTGCCCGTCCACGGCAACGTGGGCGGATGGCTCGTGCCGAGCGCCAGCACCTTCTGCAGCACGCGGCCCACGCGGCGCTCCATTTCGGCGGCGGCGCGGCGCGAGAACGTCAGCAGCATGATGCGCTGCGGGTCGGCCCCCTTCAGCACCAGGTGGGCGACGCGGTGCGCCAGGGTATTGGTCTTGCCCGAGCCGGCGCCGGCGATGACCAGCAGCGGCCCGCCCGGCCGGCCGCCCTCGCCCACGCCATGTTCCACCGCCTCGCGCTGGGACGGGTTGAGGTCGGCCAGGTAGTCGGCGCGGGCAGGCGAAGCGGACGGGTCGGACATGGGATGCGGACGAGGGATATGCTACTGTATGCGCGTACAGTATAGAACGACTCTCCCGCCTGCCCCATGTCGATCCGCGTCGGCACCGCGTCCTGGACGGACAAGACCCTGCTGGCCTGTGGCCGCTTCTACCCGCCCGGGGTCTCGGGCGCGCGCGACCGGCTACGCTTCTACGCGTCGCGCTTTCCGATGGTGGAGGTCGACAGCAGCCACTATGCCTTGCCCGATCCGCACGTCGCCTACCACTGGGCCCGGTCCACGCCGCCGGGCTTCCTCTTCAACGTCAAGGCCTTCCGGCTGTTCACCGGCCACGCCACGCCGCCGGCCGCGCTGCCAGCCGACATCCGCCGCGCGCTGGGCGCCGGCGCGGCGGGGCCGGCCCTCTACTGGCCCGACGTGCCGGCCGAACTGCGCGGCGAGCTTTGGCGGCGCTTCGAGCTGGCGCTCGAGCCGCTGCGGATGGCGGGCAAGCTGGGCGCGGTGCATTTCCAGTACGCCCCCGGCGTGCGGCCGGGCCGCGGCCGGATGCTGCTCGACGACGCCGCGCGCGCCATGCGCGAGCATACGATGGCGGTCGAATTCCGCCATGCGAGCTGGTTCGCCGGGCCGCAGGCCGACGCCACGCTCGCCCTGCTGCGCGAACTGAACGCCGTCCACGTGGTGGTCGATTGCCCGCAGGGGCCGGCCAACACGGTGCCGGCCGTCTGGGCCGCCACCCGCCCCGACCTGGCCGTGGTCAGGCTGCACGGACGCAACCTGGAGGCCTGGAACCGCCCGGCGGCCGCCTCGTCGGGACGCTTCGTCTACGAATACACGCCGGCCGAGCTGGACGAGCTGGCGGCCCAGGTGCGGCGGCTGGCGCGCGCCGTGGCCAGCATCCACGTGCTGTTCAACACCAATTTCGAAGACCAGGGCATGCGCAACGCCGCCGCTTTCCGCACCGCGCTGGATGCACCCCGCTGACGGGGGCCCTGCCCTCAAGCGCCTGCCAGCCGGCCGAGCGTACGGACCGCGTTCTCGATCCGGGTGTCCCAGCCGTGGCCGTAGTTCAGGCGCAGGCAGTTCGCCACCCTGGCGTGGGCCGAGAAAATCGGCCCCGGCGCCACGCTGATGCCGTGCGACAGCGCCAGCCGATGGATGGCCAGCGCATCCACCTCCTCCGGCAGCTCGACCCAGAGAAAGTAGCCGCCCAGCGGCCGGGTGGCGCGCGTGCCCGCCGGGAAGTAGCGCGCGATGGCCTGCATCATCTCGTTCTGCGCGGCCGCCAGGGTCTGGCGCAGCTGGCGCAGGTGCTTGTCGTAGCCGCCTTTTTCCAGGTAGGCCACCAGCGTGGCCTGGGCCGGCGCCGAGGCCGCCAGCGTGGTCGTCAGCTTGAGCCGCGCCACCGCCTTGGCATACCGGCCCGGCGCCGCCCAGCCGATCCGGTAGCCGGGCGCCAGGCATTTCGAGAACGACGAGCAATGCATCACCAGGCCCTTGGTGTCGTAGGCCTTGGCGGGCGCTGGCCGGCGGCTGCCGAAGTACAGCTCGCCATAGACGTCGTCCTCGATCAGCGCCACCTCGTGCCGCGCCAGCAGCTCCACCAGCTGCCGCTTTTTCGCTTCCGGCATCAGGCTGCCCAGCGGGTTCTGGAAGCTGGTCATCAGCCAGCAAGCCTTGGGCCTGTGGCGCGCCACCGCCCGCTCCAGCGCTTCCAGGTCGATGCCGTCGCGTGGATGGGTCTGGACCGGGATCGCCGTCATGCCGTTGCGTTCGATGGATTGCAACGCGGCGTAGAAGGCCGGCGATTCGACCACCACCGCGTCGCCCGGCCGGGCGACTGCCGCCAGGCACAGGTTCAGCGCTTCCAGCGCGCCGTTGGTGACCACGATCTCGTCGGCATGCACGTGCAGGCCGTCGCCGAGGTAGCGCAGCGCGATCTGGCGGCGCAGGCGGGCGTTGCCCGGGCTCAGCTCGTCGACCGCGCTCCATGGGTCCATGCGCGGCACGGTGGCCGCCATCACCTTGGCCAGCCGGCCGAGCGGGAACAGCAGCGGGCTGGGGAAGGCCGAGCCGAGCGGCACCACGTCGCGCGTCATCGACGACTCCAGCACCGAGAAGATGCGCTCGCTGATGGGCTCGCCCGGCGCGTCGTCGGCCGGCAGCGCTTCGGGCTCGGGCGGCAGCGGCCGCTCGGCCGCGGTCACGTAGTAGCCGGAGCGCTCGCGCGCGCGGATCAGGCCGCGCGCCTCCAGCAGGTAGTAGGCCTGGAACACCGTGGACGGACTGACGCCGCGGCTGGTGCTGGCCTGCCGCACCGAAGGCAGGCGGTCGCCCGCGCGCAGCACGCCGGCGCGGATCGATGCGGCCAGGTCGTCGGCCAGCGCCTCGTACCGCTTCATGCCCTCGCCCCGTACCCTAGCGGATGGTTTCGCGCACCCGCCGGACCTCGGGCAGCGCGACGGCCGGCGCCCGGTTGCCCCAGCTCTGGCGGATGTAGGTGACGACGGCGGCCACGTCCTGGTCGTCCAGCGACTGGCCGAAAGGCGGCATGCCGTGCGGCTGCGGATCGGCGGCCGTGACCGGCGCGAAGCCGCCCGACAGCACCATCCGGATCGCGTTGACGGGCGAGGCCGCCACCACCGAGATATTGCCGGCCAAGGGCGGCCAGGCCTGCTCGCGGCCGCGGCCGTCGTCCTGGTGGCACTGCGCGCATTGCTGGCCGTAGATGCGCCCGCCGCGCTCCAGCACCGCGGTGCCGGCCGCACCGCCCTGCGCGGCGGCATCGAGCCCGGCCGCCGGCACCGATTTGATATAGGCCGCCATCGCCTGCAGGTCGGCGTCGCTGGCGTGCTGGAAGCCTACGTGCACCGCCTCGGCCATCGGACCGGAGGCGTGCGACTGCCGGGCCAGGCCGGTTTTCAGCAGGTCGACGATGTCCTGCTCGCTCCACTGCCCAAGCCCGGTGACCGCGTCGGCGGTAAGCGGCGGCGCATACCAGTTCTGGCCCGGGATCACCGCGCCCGTCAGGCCGGCCGAGGCGTCGAGCGCGCCCAAGCGGTTGCGCGGCGTGTGGCATTCGGCGCAATGGGCCAAGCCTTCCACCAGGTATTGGCCGCGCAGCCATTGGGCGGATGCCGCGTCGCCGCGGCCGGCGCCGTCG
Source organism: Pigmentiphaga soli (assembly GCF_039541095.1). Classification (NCBI taxonomy): domain Bacteria; kingdom Pseudomonadati; phylum Pseudomonadota; class Betaproteobacteria; order Burkholderiales; family Alcaligenaceae; genus Pigmentiphaga; species Pigmentiphaga soli. The sequence goes on along the minus strand of NZ_BAABFO010000007.1, from coordinate 12,300 downwards.
GCCGGCGCGCCGCGGAAGTACAGCGCGCGCCAGAAGGCGATCAGCGGGCGCTGGTCGTAGGGGAACGACAGCTCGTGCGCGCGGTTCGGCTGGCGCACGGCGGGCAACGAACGCAGGTAGGCGTACAGCGCGTCGGCATCGGCGCGGCGCATCCGGGTATAGCTCGGGTACGGGAAGGCCGGATACAGCAGCGAGCCGTCGGGCGCCTTGCCGTCGTGCAGCGCGTGCCAGAAGTCGTCGGCGCTCCAGCGGCCGATGCCGGTTTCGTCGTCGGGCGTCAGGTTGGGGCCGTAGAAGCGGCCGAACGGCGTCGGCAGCGCGCGGCCGCCGGCGAAGGGCTTGCCGCCGGTGGCGGTGTGGCAGCCCATGCAGTTGCCGACGCTGGCCAGGTAGCGGCCCTGCTCAACCAGCGCGGCCGGATCGGCCGGCGCAGCCTGGGCGGCATTCGCGGCGGCGGGCGCGGGACGATCGCGGTAGCCCAGCCACAGCATGGCGCTGGCGGCCGCCACCAGCAATACGACCAGGCCGAGGACGATGCGCGCGAAGGTTCTCATCGCGCACCTCCTGCGGGCTGGCTGCCGCAGGCCAGCGGCAGCGGCCCGGCCGATGCGGGCGCGGGCTCGCCCTGGCCCTGGACGGTTTGCGACGACAGGAAGGCCGCGACCGCGCTGATGTCTTCCGGGCTCATGCGGCGCGCGATGTCGGCCATGCAATCGGGTTCGATCGCCTTGCGCAGGCCCGAGGCGAAGGCGCCGAACTGCGCGGTGATGTAGTCGTGCGGCACTCCCAGCAGGCCCGGGATGGCGGGCAAGGTGCCGGTCATCGCGCTGCCGTGGCAGGCCGTGCAGGCCGGCAGCTTGCGGGCCGGATCGCCGGCGGTCACCAGCGTGCGGCCGCGCTCCAGCTCCGCCGGCGACACGCGCGCCGGGCGTGGCGCCTCGTAGGGCGGGTGCTGGTCGGAGAACCACGCGGCGATCTGGCGCAGGTACTCGTCCGGCATGTTCTCCAGCAGCAGATTCATCGGCCGGTAATTGCGCCGGCCGTCGCGGAAGCCGACGAGCTGGTTGTACAGGTATTCGGCCGGCTTGCCGGCGATGCGGGGATAGTAGCCGTCGGGCGCCGAGCGGCCGTGGTCGCCGTGACAGGCGGTACAGGCGGCAAGCCGGGCGGCCATGGTGCCCGGCTGCAGCGACGGCGCCGGCGCGGGCTGGGCCGCTGCGGGCTGCAGCGCCAGCGCCGTGGCCAGCAACGCGCCGGACAGGCAAAGGGTGCGGATAGGTGGCATGGACTGGATGGCGCAGCGAGCGCCGTAGAATGGAAACCCGGAAGCCGGAAGGGAGAATTGTGGCACGGCGACGATTCTAGACGCCCGATCTGTACTGAAACAGATGCAAATCCGGCAAAAAACACCATATCAGATGAACCGCCCGCAAGCGGGTTTGGCGCAAGCTTCAAACCCTGCTGTAATCGGGCTTCCGCATCCGGAACCACCATCCCGATGAAACGACTGCTCGCTTCCCTTTTCGCCCTTGCCTGCGCCGCCCTGCTCTCGGGCTGCGGCTACAACGCCATCCAGGCCGCCGACGAACAGGTCAATGCCGCCTGGTCCGAAGTACTGAACCAGTACCAGCGGCGCGCCGACCTGGTGCCCAATCTGGTCAATACCGTCAAAGGCTATGCCTCCCACGAAAGCGAAGTGCTGACGCGGGTGACCGAGGCGCGTTCGCGGGTAGGCAGCGTCACCCTGACCGCCGATCAGTTGGACGACCCGCAGCAGATGCAGCGCTTCCAGCAGGCCCAGGGCGAGCTCAGCTCGGCGCTGTCGCGGCTGCTGGTGGTGGCCGAGAACTATCCGCAGCTCAAGGCCGACGGCCTGTTCCGCGATCTGCAGGCGCAGCTCGAAGGCACCGAGAACCGCATCGCGGTGGCGCGCAATCGCTATGTACAGGCGGTGCAACAGTACAACGTGCTGGTACGCCAGTTCCCGGCCGTGATCACCGCCAAGGTGCTGGGCTACGCGCCCAAGGCCAACTTCAGCGTCGAGAACGAGGCGGCCATCTCGAGGCCGCCCACGGTGGACTTCGGCGGCGGCACGCCGCAGCCGGCGCGGCCGCAATGACGGAACGCCTTGCGCGGCTGGGCCGCCGCATTGCTGCGCCGCTGGTGATCGCCATGGCCTTGGCCGGCGGGACGGCGTGGGCGGCCGGCGATGCCGGCGGCGTGCCCGCGGCGCAATCGCTGTCCGCCGCCGCGCCTGCCGCCTCGCCGGCCACGCCCGGCAGCGCGCCGCTGCCCGCCCTGCAGCGGCGCGTGACCGACCTCACTGCGACGCTGGACCGCGCCACGATCGACAAGCTGGAAGCGCGCCTGCAAAAGCTGGAACAGGACAAGGGCGCGCAGATCGCGGTGCTGATGCTGCCCTCCACCGACGGCGAACCGATCGAGCAATACGCGGTGCGCCTGTTCGAATCGTGGAAGCTCGGCCGCAAGAACGTCGACGATGGCATCCTGCTGGTGGTGGCGAAGAACGATCGCACGCTGCGCATCGAAGTGGGCTACGGGCTGGAAGGCGCCGTCACCGACGCGCAGTCCGCGCGCATCATCCGCGAGCAGATCACGCCGCGCTTCGCGCAGGGTGATTTCGCCGGCGGTATCGAGGCCGGGGTCGACAGCCTGGCGCGGCTGGTCGAGGGCGAGCCGCTGCCGCCGCCGGCGCAGGTCCGCGGCGACGGCGAACGCCATGGCATGTCGTACCAGTTCATTCCCCTGCTGCTGTTCCTGGCCTTCGTGATGCCGCCCCTGCTGGCCGCGGTGCTGGCCGCCGGCGCGGCCTTCTTGATCAGCGGTTCGCTGCTGACCACCGCCGTCGTCGGCGCCATCGCGCTGATGGTGGCCGGCGTGGCCACGGCCGCCCGCCGCGCGCGCGGCGGCGCCGGCGTGCGCACCGCCTCGCGGCGCGGCCCGTGGGACGGCGGCGGCTGCGGCGGCGGAGGGTTCGGCGGAGGCGGATTCGGGGGCGGCGGATTCGGCGGTGGCGGCGGGGGATTCTCCGGCGGCGGGGGCAGCAGCGGAGGCGGCGGTGCGTCCGGGCGCTGGTAGGCTCTCGGCGGCCTGCGGCCTGACCGCCGTGGCCGGCCACTGGATACGCTGGCGCCATTTCGATCGCGGCGCGCTGGCCCGGCTGGCCCAGGCCATCCGCGAGGCCGAGGCCGGCCACGTGGGCGAACTGGTGGTCGCCATCGAAACCCGCCTGCCGCCCGGCGCCGCCGGCGGCCGCGAACGCGCGCTGGAGGTCTTCGGCCGCCACCGCGTCTGGGATACGCCCGCGCGCAGCGGCGTGCTGCTCTACCTGGCGCTGGGCGACCGGCGCATCGAACTGATCGCCGACCGCGGCGTTCCCGTGCCCGATGCGGACTGGCAGCGCATCTGCGCCGACCTGCAGGCCCGGCTGCGCGCCGGCGCCTATCTCGACGGCCTGCTGGCGGCCGTCCACGCGATCGAAGGCGAATTGCGCGGCCGCCTGGCCAACCAAGCGCCCGATGCCGGCAACCGGCTGGCCGACGAACCGGTCATGCTCTGAGGCCGGCGCGATCGGCCGGCCGGACCGCGGCGGATTGACGCAGGTCAACATCGGCGGACGCCGCAGGGCGCCTAATGTGGCCATCCCGTTGCCCACCCAAGGTGAATGCCATGACGTCCGACCTCGACAAGAAATTCCTGCTCGCACTGCGGCTGCTGCTGGCGTGGACTTTTCTGTATGCCGCCTCCCACCAGGTATTCGACCCGGCCTTCAGCGTGGTCGGCTTCCTGAGCCACACCAAGACCTTCCACGGACTGTTCTCGATCTTCACCGGCTCGGCCGCGCCGGCAATCAGCTTCCTGGTCGCCTACGGCCACCTGGCCATCGGCCTGTCGCTGCTGACCGGCCTGCTGGTGCGCCTGAGCGCGCCCTGCGGCGCCGCCATCCTGATGCTGTACTGGATGGCGCACATGGATTTTCCCTACATCAGCGACGAGAACAACTTCATCGTCGACTACCACGTGGTCTATGCGGTCGTGCTGATTTACTTGGCGGTCAAGGGCGCCGGGCAGTTCTACGGGCTGGACGGCGTGTTCGGCCGTTCGCCCGCCATGGCGCGCCATCCCGCGCTGAAGAAAGTGCTGGCCTGAGAGCCGTTTCAGGGACGTCCGAACAGATCGTGGGCGTTCAGAATGGCGTAGACGATGTCCGGATTGCGCTCCAGGCACCGGCGAATGGCGGCGGGGATGGCCTGCCGGGTCTTCCTGCACAGGCCGGGGCGCTCTTCCAGTTCGATATCGAGCCCCCGTACGGTGCGCACCTCATGCGCACGCGGCACCACCCGCAGCGAGATTCCCAGCAATTCGTGCATGCGGGCCTGCATGCGCAGCAGGTCGTCGAAGGTCGCCATGCACTCCAGGCGCTCGACCAGGCGCTTTTCCTCTTCCCGGGTCAGGCGCAGCACGCGCAGGTCGGCCTGGGGATTCTCCAGCAGACGGTCGCGGTCGCATACGCAGGCGCCCGGCGGGCATTCCTTGCGGATCGGGAAAGAGGCATTCATGGCGCCGGGATGGGCGGGGCTGGCTGAAACCCAGCAGTCTAACCCGGCGCGCGGGATGCGTCATGGCGGCGCGGCGGCGCCCCGGCCGCCTATGCCGGCAGCCGCATGCCCATCGCCTCGGCCTGCCGGCGATCGAACGCGCGGCAGGCGTCATCGTACTGGTGCCCTTTGCTGCCGCCGCGAACCACGCCCGGCTCCACGCTGCCATAGGGCTGCCGCCATCCCTGCGGCAGCCGCGGCGCGTCCGGCGTCGACAGCCAGAGCCGGTAGAGCAGCCGCTTGCGCTCGTCTTCCTCGAAGTCCTCGAACTGCGTGCGCGAATGCAGCGTAACGTGGGTGTTGAGGATCTGCACGTCGCCCGGTTCCAGGGTCATCGAAAACATCAACGGCTTGCGCCGAACGACCTCGTCCAGGAAATCGACGGCTGCGCGCTGCTGCGCCGTCGGCGATGGCGCCTCCGGCATCCGGGCCGCATTCTCGAAACGATTGCGAACCCATTTGCCGAACACCAGGCCGTCTTCGATCCCGAACACCGGATAGGTCACGAACGGCGGCTCGCCCGGCGCCTCCTCGCCCTGCCGGCTGAAGGCCAGCGGCTGGAGCAGGATCGCGGCCAGGTCGGGACGCTCCTGTTCGATGGTGCGGAACGCGGTCACCGAACTCGTGCACATGCTGACCCCGCCCGAACGCGCCGCGTTGTAGCAGCTCAGCACCACCACGTCGGCGCCGTCGGTGTGGAAATCCAGCTCGGCGTTGGACGAATAGCCGCGCCCCGTGGCCGTGCGGTAGTCGCCGCCCGCGTTCTTGACGGTCGACAGGTATTGGCTGGCCTTGCCCTGTGGCCGCGCCACACCCATGTGCAGGCCGATCGCCCAGGTCAGCAGCTCGAATTCGGCGGCGCTGACGCCCTGCCGCGGCAACCCCTTGACCAACGCCAGCCCGCGGCCGCCGCGCGCCTGCCCGAACGCGGCGCGCAGCGTGCCCAGCCAGCGATCCAGCGCGAAATCGGCGCGGCCGTAGGCGATGAGCGGCTTGCCTGCCACCCTCGCGCGGCGGACGGCGTCCAGCAGGCCCGCCTGCTCATCCGGCGCCAGCCGGTAGATCCAGCCCTTGTCGGCCTGGAGGTCGCTCGCGACCCATGCCGCGGGGGTATCGGTATTCAACGACGACATATTGCCTTCCCTTCGTTCGGTTTGCCGCGCCTCGCGCGGCATGGGGTGAATCCGCGTGCCGGCGTCAGCCGGCGGCCTTGATCGGCGCCGCCTCCACCAGCGCGGCGGCAGCGGCCGCCAGCGCCTCGCGCCGGACCGGCGCCACGGCGGCGTAGTACAGGCGCCGGCCGCGAGCGATGGCGGCGGCGCGCCGCTGCGCGAGCGCGTCCACGTAGCGGTCGATCTCGTCCCACAGCGCATCGGCGCCGACCACCCGGTTGACCAGGCCGGCCGCCATCGCCTCGTGCGCCGTCAAGGAATGGCCGCCGTAGGCGAGATCGAAAAACAGCTTCTTGGGCATGTGGGCCGGCGCCGTCACCAGAGCCAGCAGCGGAAAGGCCCCGGCAAGGATTTCCGGATAGCCGAAAGACGCGTCGTCGGCGGCGATCGCGAAATCGGCCGCCTCCAGCAGCGTCATGCCGCCGGCCGAGCAGGCGCCGTTGACGGCGGCCAGCACCGGCACGGCGCAATGCCCGAGGGCGGTCACCGCATCGATGAAGGCGGGGCCGAAGGCCTGGCGCTGCGCCGGCGTGGCGCCGACGTCGCCGCCGCAGCAGAAGGTCTCGCCGCTGCCGCTCAGCACCACCGCGCGGATGGACGCGTCCGCGGCGGCGGCTTCGATCTCGCCGGCCAGCTGCCTCAAGGTTTCGGTGTCGAAGCGGTTGCGCCGGTCCGGCCGGGCCAGCGACAGCACCAAGGCATGGCCGCGGCGGGCGCTGTGTATCGGTTGATTCATTTCGGGTGTCCTATGCATAGGGAAGAAAGCGTGGCCGCGCGCCGCGTCGTCAATCGGCGTGGATGCCCACGGCGCGGACCAGGTCGCCCCATTTGACGATCTCGGCATCGACGAACCGGCGCATCTCTTCCGGGCTGCCGGGCAGGACCTTCAGGCCGAGGTCTTCGAGCCGGCTGCGGTATTGCGGATCGGCCACGACCGCGCGCAGGCGCGCGTTCAGGAAGTCGATCACCTCGGGCGGCGTGCCGGCCGGCGCCATCACGCTGTACCAGGGGGCGACGGTGAAGTCGCGATAGCCGAGTTCGTCGATGGTGGGGACGTCGGGGATGGCGGGATTGCGCTCCATGCTGGCCACCCCCAGCGCCCGCGTGGTGCCGCCCTTCAACTGGGCCACCGAGGCCGGCAGATTGTCGAACAGGACGTCCACCCGGCCGGCCACGATGTCCATCATCGCGCGTCCGGCCGCGGGATACGGCACGTGCACCATCTGCACCCCCGCCACGCGGTTGAACAGCTCGCCGGCCAGGTGCGAGGTGGTGCCGATCCCCGACGAGGCGAAGGTCACCTTGCCGGGATTGGCCTTGGCATAGGCGGCCAGGTCGGCCACCGAACGCAGCTTCGAATTGGCCGCGACCACCAGCACGCTGGGCACCGAGCCGATCATCCCGACCGGCGCGAAATCGCGCCTGGCGTCGAAACGCAGGTTGCGATAGATGCTGTTGGCGACCGCGATGTTGGAACCGGCCAGCAGCAGCGTGTAGCCGTCGGCCGGGGTGCGGGCCACGTACTCGATGCCGATGTTGCCGGCTGCGCCGGCCCGGTTCTCGATCACGATCGGCACGCCGACCCGGTCGGCCAGCCCCCGTTCGATCACCCGCGCCACCGCGTCGGGCGAGGTGCCGGCGCCGAACGGCACGACCAGCCGGATCGGACGATCCGGGTAGGCGGCATGGGCCGCGGCGGCGGTCATCGAACAAACGGCGAATGCCGAAACGGCCGCGCACAGGCACCGGCCGAGAGTCCGCTTGAAAGACATGAGTCTCGCTCCTTGTTTTTGAATGAAAGACATCCGGCGGCATGACGCCGGCCGTTCAGGTTCCGCCCTGCGCGAAACGCCGTTCGAGTTCCCACACCTGGGGGAATCCCATCAGCCTGTGCATGGCTCCCGGCGGCGCGTCCTGGCCGAAGAAATCGACGGGAAAAGCGACGCCTTCGGGATCCTGGTGCAGGAACCGGTACGCCTTGTCTAGCGCGCCGGCCACGGTGCGGAAGCTGATGCTCGGATAGATGGCCAGCGCGAAGCCCATGGCCTCCAGCCGCGAGGCGGGAACCAGCGGCGTCTTGCCCTGCACCACCATGTTGGCGACCAGCGGCCCGCGCACCTGGCGGCCGATGGCGGCCAGTTCGGCCTCGCTTTCGGGCGACTCGACGAACAGCAGGTCGGCCCCTGCCTCGCGATACCGGTTGGCCCGTTCGATCGCCTCGTCCAGTCCGCGATCCGAGCGGGCGTCGGTACGGGCGATGATCAGCGTCTCGTCGCTGCGGCGAGCATCCAGCGCCACCCGGATGCGGATCTCCATTTCCTTGATCGGCACCACTCGGCGGCCGTCGGTATGGCCGCATTTCTTGGGGCTGTCCTGGTCTTCGATCTGGATCGCGGCGGCGCCGGCCCGCTCGTAGCCTTGGACGGTGCGCCGCACGTTGGCCACGCCGCCGTAGCCGGTGTCCGCGTCGCAGACCAACGGAATGTCGCAGACGTCGGAGATGACCTGAATGCGCTGAACCATTTCGGTATAGGTCGCCAGGCCCGCGTCGGGCAGGCCCAGGCTGGCCGATACGCCGTACCCGGTCACGTACAGGGCCTCGAAGGGATATTGAGCGGCCACCCGCGCCGACAGGCCATCGTAAACGCCGGGCGCTTGCAGCAATCGCCGTTGGCCGCCGGCGGGCAACTTCTGCTTCAATGACATCGTGGGTCTCCTTGGTTGTCGTTCAATCCTGCCCGGCCTGCCGCGGCGGCAGGTCGCGCGCCAGCTGCGCCAGGGCGGCCTCGAGCGCCTGGTCGTAGCGGCGACGCTCGGCGGCGGCCTTGCCGCCCTGCCAGTCGTAGATGCCCGCGCCGGATTTGAGTCCGAACTTGCCCGCCGCGGCCAGCGCCGAGAGCATCGGGCCGGGTTGCGTATCGTTCGCCAGCGAGGGATAGATGGACGCGGCGGCCGCGTGATGCACGTCCAGCCCGTTGTGATCGCGCTGCAGCATCGGGCCGGCGGCCAGGAAACGCATGCCGAAGCCGAAGCGCACCGCCGCGTCGACGTCTTCCGGCGACACGATGCCCGCGTCCACCAGCGCGAACGCTTCGCGCGCCAAGGCATGCTGCAGGCGATTGGCCAGGAAGCCGGGCAGGTCTTTGCGCACCAGCACGGGCACCATGCCGCAGTCCCGCATGAAATCGCATAGCGCCTCGCCCAGCGCCGGGCTCGAACCGGCGCCCAGCACCACCTCGACCAGCGGGATCCGCGGGGCGGGCATGAAGAAATGCAGGCCCAGCATCCGTTCCGGGCCCGGCAAGCCCTGGGCGATGTCGGAAATGGGAAAGCTGGAACTGTTGCTGCACAACAGCGCGTCGGGCCGCAGCCGCCGAGCCAGTTGGCCGAACAGGGCCTGCTTGAGGGCGAGGCGCTCGGGCGCGCATTCGACTGCCAGGTCGATGGCGGGCAGGTCCGCCTCCTCCGGCGCCGGCGCCGCCTTGCAGCGCGCGCCGATCTGCTCCAGCCTGGCCAGCGCGGCCTGACGGCGGGCGGGATCCGGTTCGACGATCGTGGTCTCGCACCCTGCCCGGCCGAACACTTCGGCGATGCCGCTGCCCATCGTGCCGGCGCCGATCACCAGCACACGGGTATCCGCGGGCCGTTTCAGCGGCGCCTTGGCGGTTTCCTTCAACGTCTCGTCTGCCATTCCTTTTCGCGCGTCCCTGGCCGTAAACGAGCGCATTCTGAGTTCCCCCATTTAATCTGTGAATCAATATATTTGGATAAACTTATCTACCATGAAGATAAATTTATCGTCCCGCGACCTGGCCGTTTTCCTCACGCTGGCCAAGACCTTGAGCTTCAGCCAGACGGCGCAGCAAGTGCATTTGTCGCAGTCCGCGCTGTCGGCGCTGATCGCCCGGCTGGAGCACGATCTCGACGCCCGGCTGTTCGAGCGCACCACGCGCAGCGTGGCGTTGACGGCAGCCGGCGAAGTCTTGCGCTCGCATGCGGAAGAACTGGTGTCGCAGGTGGACCGCACCGCCGCGGCCGTGCGCGACGTCGTCCTCCTGCGCCAGGGCAGCGTCGCGGTGGCGGCGCTGCCTTCGATTGCGGCGAGCATCGTGCCGTCGCTGTTCATGTCCTACAGCCAGCGCTATCCGGGCGTGCACCTGTCGCTGACGGAGGCCATGTCGGAACATGAACTCGAGCTGGTCCGCCAGAAGCGGGTCGATTTCGCGCTGGTGGGCGTCAATCCGCTCAGCGACGACGTGGACTACACCCCGCTGGCGGTCGACCCCTTCGTGCTCATCATGCCGGTGGGGCATCCGCTCGCCTCCGGCCCGCCGGAGCTGAAATTCGCCTCCATCCTCCCGTGGCCGCACATCTCCTCCAACATGACCGTCAGCATGCGGCAGCACGTCCATGCGACGGCGCTGCGGATGGGGGTGCAGTTCATGCCGCGCTACGAGGTGAACCATCTCGCAACCACCGCCGCGATGGTGGCCCAGGGACTGGGAGTGGCCGCGCTGCCTCTGCTGGCGGCCAAGGTGCTGCGATCGGAAGGACTGGTGCAGAAACCGATCGTGCAGCCGGCCATCAAGCGCACCATCGGCCTGATCACCCGGCGGGACGGTCCGCTGTCGCTGGCGGCGACCGAGATGGTGAGGATGCTGGGGGAGCAGTTCGGCAAGCGCTTGCCGGAGAAACCGTCCAGGCGCAGGCGCAGGCGGGTCGGAGGCCCGGGGCGGAAAGTTGAGTAAGGTTCTGGGGCCTGTTTGCACGCGTTTTAAAATTACTGCTATAATTTCACTTCTTTGCAGCGCCCGTAGCTCAGTTGGATAGAGTACTTGGCTACGAACCAAGGGGTCGTGGGTTCGAATCCTGCCGGGCGCGCCAGAATTTGCTTGGCAATATCAAGCACTTAAACGGATCAGATGTTCGCTCATCTGGTCCGTTTTTCTTTGTTGCCGGACTTTTCGTTCCTGGGCCTGGCGCAGCAGCGCCAAGAGGTTCAAAGACTTCTTCTTTTGCCCACGATGTGCCGTGTGCGCCGCACGCGCGCCGGCCTTGACAGAGACTAGACAGGGTTCATATTCCAGACCGCTCTTGACACGCGCCTCAATAAGTAACATCATTAGTTACATGAAACGCGATAGCCGCCTGTCTTCCGTCCTGCATGCGCTGCTGCACATGGCCGGACAGGATGGACCCGTCACTTCCGAAATCCTGGCGCGATGCCTGGGCACCAACCCGGTCGTCGTGCGGCGCACCATGGGGTATCTGCGAGAAGCAGGCATCGTGACTTCAGATCGGGGCCACGCCGGTGGATGGCGCATCCATGCCGACCTGCGCGCCGTCACCCTGCGCCAGTTGCACGAAGCGCTGGGCGAACCTGCCATGTTTGCCATCGGCAACCGTAACGAAGCGCCGGAGTGTCTGGTCGAGCAATCGGTGAATGCCGCGCTGGAAGGCACGTTTGCCGAGGCCGAGGCGCTATTGCTCAAGCGGTTTTCGGAAATAACCCTGGCCGATCTGGCTGCCGACTTTGCGCGCAGGCATGCGGCGGCACGACGCAGAGGGAGTTGACCATGCAGTACGACGTCATCGTTATCGGCGGGAGCTATGCGGGAATGGCCGCAGCCCTGCAATTGGTGCGGGCGCGCCGGTCCGTTCTGGTGATCGATGCGGGCGAGCGGCGTAATCGCTTCGCCAGCCATTCGCACGGTTTTCTGTGCCAGGATGGCGTCCCCCCGGGCGACATCGCGGCGAACGCGCGCCGCCAGCTCGAAGCCTATCCGACGCTGACCTGGCTTGAAAGTCAGGTCGAAGCCGTAACAGGACAGGTGGACGAATTCACGGTCACAGCATCCGATGGCGGCTCGCACCGCGCTCGCCGCATCCTGCTGGCCACCGGCGTGGCTGACCAGCTTCCTGCTGTCGAAGGCCTCGCCGAGCGCTGGGGCAAGTCGGTATTCCATTGCCCGTACTGCCACGGCTACGAGCTCGACCAGGGCCCTATCGGCATCGTCGGCAACAGCCCGATGTCCATCCATCAGGCCGAACTGCTCACCGATTGGGGCGATGTGACCTTGCTCGTCAATGGTGCCGTGGAACTGAGCCAGGAAGCCAGGTCCACCTTGGGCCACCGGGGCGTGACGATCGAGGAAGCATCCATCGACAAGATCGAAGGACATGCCGATGTAGCGATGGCCGACGGACGGCGGTTGCGCTTTGCTGGCCTGTTCACGGCGACACGCACTTCTCCTTCCAGTCCCCTGGTCGAAGCCCTGGGCTGCGCGCTGGAGGAAACGCCCATGGGCATCCAGGTGCGCACCGATGCCGAGAGCAAGACCTCGGTAGCGGGGATATTTGCCTGCGGCGACGTGGCGCGGGCACCTCATTCGGTATCGCTGGCCGTGGGCGGCGGCGCCATGGCAGGCGCGCAGGTCCACCGCTCGCTGCTATGTGTCAGCGCCGAAGTAATACTGACCCCTGGCGCCGAGGTAAAACTGACCCCCTGG